>CAYPMU010000179.1:0-2577 GCA_964411975.1 uncultured Gammaproteobacteria bacterium
GGCCAGCCAGTGATCGAACCCGATCTCCTCCGGCCGGATCGTGCCGAGCCGGCGCCAGACGATCTCGCGAGCGTCGCTGCCGGCCGTAGCGCTGACGGACGACCGGTCGGCGAAAGACGCGGCGAAAGCGACCGACATCCGCCGGCCCGGACGCGGATCGCGGCCGGGCGAATCAAGCAGACAAAGGAACTTCAGCTCGTCGGGCCGCAGCGCGACCCCGGTCTCTTCCCGGAGTTCGCGGGCCGCGGCTGCGGCCAGGCCGACGTCCTCGGGGTCGACGTGCCCGCCGGGCAGGACCAGCCGGTCCAGGAACGGCGGTATGGCCCGCCGGATGAGCAAGAGTTCGTCGCCGGCGACCAGCGCGACATCAACGGTCAGGATCACGCCCATGTCAGCCTCCTTATACTTGCTGCCGCCACCTTAGCAGCAGCGGTACGGAAGGTAAAGAAAGGCCCGGACAAGCGTCCGGGCCGGAATGAAGAACGCGATGGGCTACCAGTCCGAAGAAGCATACCGCCGCTTCTTCTCGACCGCCTCGCGCACCCGCTGGGTGAGTTCCTTGGCCGGGAGATCGTTCTCCTTGCCGCAGATCGCGCACACCCAGTAGAACTTGTTGGCCGCGTCGAACGTCGGCTTGACGTCGGGCTCCTCGACGAGGAGCCGGGCCTCGCAGGTCCCGCAGACGGCCTCGGTCGTCCAGGGCAGATGCCACTTCCCTTCCTTGATGACCTTCATGATCTTCTCCTTGCTTTCAGCGCAGCTAGAACGCGTCGTCGGACACATAGGTCTCCACGCCGCACTCGGGGCAGACGAACCAATGGCAGGTGTCGGTGCCGCCGTCCATCTCGTGATAGGTCCGGCTCTTGACGTCCGCTTCGGACACCAACAGCTTGGCGCCGCAGCCGCCGCCACCGCCGCCACG
Organism: uncultured Gammaproteobacteria bacterium; assembly: GCA_964411975.1. GTDB lineage: Bacteria > Patescibacteriota > Patescibacteriia > SG8-24 > SG8-24 > CAYPMU01. Next base: position 923 of record CAYPMU010000179.1, read on the forward strand.
GCCGGTGCAGGTGTACTTCCGGCAGCGTCCTTTCTGGTCGCGTCCCTTCTTGAGCACTTTCATGGCCGCCTCCTCACTTTCCGCCAGGTCCGACCTTGGTCGGATCCGGCCCGTCGTAGTCATCGATGTCGGTCAGAAAGCCGCACTCGCAACAGTAAAAGCTGGTGTAGTAGTCGGACGAGCCGTCATAGTGATGACTGCCGGTGCGCAGCAGGTCGCTGTGCTCGACGAGCAGCGTCGCTCCGCACCCGCCGCCCCCGTTCCCGTGGCCCGTGCACTTGAACCGCTTGGACCAACCCTTCGCGCCCGATCCCTTCTTAATGACCTTCATGGCCGCCTCCTTCAGGTTGTAATGAGCTTTTTCCGCCAGCGACTCACCCGCTGACAAAGGCAGCATGACACGGCTCTGGAGATAACGCAGTATTTTTTCGTAGTTAATATTGACCTAATCGGAGTATTTGGCTAAGATAAGAAATGTTATGTTCAGAAATTACTACGAAAATAATCGTATATGAGCTTATCGGCCGCTGAACAGCAGGAGATCGGCGAGATCTTGGCGGCTTTCGGTCTGAATGAAAAAGATCGCCGGACCTACCTGGCGCTCCTGCCGCTCGGAGCGGCGACGCTGTCTCCCCTGTCCCGGACCACCGGCCTGCCGCTCACGACCGTGCAGTCCGTGGTCGGCCGGCTGGCCGAGCGTGGTTTGGTCCGCGTCGCCAAAAGGCGGACGCGTCACGTCTACGAAGCGCTCGACCCGGTCATCCTGCGGCGGCTGCTGGAACGGCAGACCGAGGAGGTCGCCGGCATCATCCCGCTATTACAAAAACTGCGAAGCTCTCCGGCCGCGGCGCCGAAGATACGGGTCTATTACAAAGAGAGGATGACCGACATCTTTCACCGAGCGCTGCTGGCCAAGAACAAACTGATCAACGAGATCGTCTCAGCCCGCGACCTGCAGGATATCCTGGGCGAGAAATTCCATTTCACCCGCCGCCGGGTAAAGAACGGCGTGCGCCTGCGCTCGCTGCGCGTCGAAGCCGGCGAGATAAAAAAATATTCCGCCGCCAGCCATGCCCGGGAACTGCGCGAGGCCAAGTTCCTCCCCCGGGAACTGACCTTCCGCGGTTCGGTCATGTTCTGGGACGACACCGTCGCTTTCTTCACGACCGCCGACGAAGCGCTGGCCTGGACCGTCGATAGTCCGGTGCTGCGCCAAACGGTCCAACAAATTTTCGAATTGATCTGGAGCGTCAGCCGGAAAATGGAAACGGTCTGAGACGAAATTGTCTGACGAACGGCTAAAATGGCCTTTGCTGGGCCATTTTGCCTTATTTGGGATAATCGCCGGGTTGAGCCGAATATCCACGCTCCAGTCTTGACAAAAGCCTTATTCGGAGACTCTCTCCCAAAGGACGCGACACCTGTCGCGCCCTATTAATAAAAAATCCCCGCTCCATGAAGAGCGGGGTTGAGGGATCACGGCTGCTCGGCCGGTTCCTTCTTGTTGCCGAAGACATCGATCTCCTTCGACTTCTTGTGTCTGAAGGCATCCTGGGTCTCGTCCGAAGTGACGATGCCGTACTCGGCCAGGTCGATCTTCGGATAGCCGAAGACCCAGCCGACGAGCAGCGCCCGGTTGCCGTTCAGGACGACCT
>CAYPMU010000180.1:0-2571 GCA_964411975.1 uncultured Gammaproteobacteria bacterium
CTGCGCGACGAGATCCGTGAATTGAAGAAAATATCGGGACAAAAGAAAAACGGGACGGTCCTTGAATTGATAAAGAAAAAAGATAGGCCAGCCGCGATCAAGCGCTGACCCCGTCACCGCGTCCGAAGCCGGGTTTTGCCGGACCGGTAACCGACTCACGGAAACGCCTCGACCGCTCGGCTTCCCGCGTCAATTATCGGACCATCGGCGTGAGACGCGGTGAGGGGTTGTTAACTGTCACGAAATTATCATCGTCCGGCCTCCGGCCGGCCTCGAAAATTCCGGACGTTAACAAAAGACCCTCCCCGAAGAGGGGGAGGGTCGGGCCGTCAGGCTGACGGCTTGTCGCAGAGCATCCATTCGATCTGCACTTCGGTCTTGCCGCGTCGCAGCAGCTCGTTGTAGGCCTCGGCGTGGGCGTTCAGGATCTCCAGCAGCTGGCCGGCCGGCGGCCCGGCGTCGAAACGCCGCTGCAGGTCCTTGAGCAGCAGCACCAGCTCGCCGTCGGACATGGTCCTAACAGAGATAGTGGTCGTCATGGCCGCCCCTCCATTGCGCCGCCGCGTTCTCATGCAGCGGATCGCAGGCCAAGGCGTACTCCAGGTCGATGGCGACGCTGGCGATGATGCGGTAGGCCCCGGGGGCGTTGAGCAGCCGGTGCCGCTCGACCGGATGCCGGCTCGCCGCCTCGTCGATCGACTTCACCTGGAACAGGTTCCTTTCGATCATGATCCGCAGGCTGTCGCGGGAGATGCTGGTCATCTGCTCCTGTTCCGTCCCGCGGCGATGCAGGTTGAAGTTGATGTAGTTCTTGAGGTCGGTGAAGACGACGCTCAACGCGTCGCCGTCGAGGTGCCGGGGGCTGTCGATGATGGCCATCGCCGCCTCCAGCCCGTGGCGGATGCGCGGCGTGAGCTTCAGCGCCTGGGGCAACGGGAAAACGGGTGTGCTCATGTTCAGACTCCTTTTGATTGTCAATGGAACGCTCCAGCCAGCCGGTCAAGGCTGACTACGGAGTTTAGGACAGATCTAACAATAAATCAAGACCCACATGCAAGAATCGATCGTCATTCGCGGCGCCAGGGAGCATAACCTCAAGAACGTCTCCCTGACGCTGCCGCGGAACAAAATGATAGTTTTCACCGGCTTGTCGGGTTCGGGCAAGTCCTCTTTGGCGTTCGACACTATCTTCGCCGAGGGCCAGCGCCGCTACGTCGAGTCCCTGTCGGCCTACGCCCGGCAATTCCTGGGGCAGATGAGCAAGCCGGACGTCGACGAGATCGAGGGGCTGTCGCCGGCCATCTGCATCGACCAGAAGGCGCACTCGGCCAATCCGCGTTCGACGGTGGCGACCATCACCGAGATCTACGATTACCTGCGGGTGCTGTACGCCCGCGTCGGCAAGCCTTTCTGTCCGGACTGCGACAAGGCCATCTGCAAGATGACGGCCGAGGAGATGGTCGACCTGATCTCGGCCGAGGCGGCCGCGGCCTACGCGGCGGCCGACGCCAAGACGGGCAAGAAGAAAGCGGAACCGGACGAGACGCTGATCCTGGCTCCGCTGGTGCGCGGCCGGAAAGGGGAGTATCACCAGATGCTCTACGATTTTTACAACAGCGGTTTCGCCTGGGTGCGCGTCAACGGCCGCGTCCGGTCGCTGCGGACCAGACTGGTCCTGGACCGCAACATGCATCACACCATCGAGCTGGTCGTGGACAAGTTCACGCGCCATGACGTGACCGCGGGCGGCAAGGAGTTCCAGACGCGCCTGGCCGAAGCCGTGGAGTCGGCGCTCAAGCACGGCTCCGGGCTGGTCGGGGCGGTCTGCGCCGGCGGCGAAGAGCGGCTGCTGTCCAGCCAGTTCAGCTGCCCGGACTGCGGGTTTTCCTTTCCCGAGATCGAGCCGCGCCTGTTCTCCTTCAACAGCCCGTACGGCGCCTGCCCGGCCTGCAACGGCCTGGGGGTCAAGGATTTCTTTTCGACCGACATCTGCGAGACCTGCCAGGGCGGCCGGCTGCGGCGGGAGAGCCTCTTCGTCCGCGTCGGCGGGTTGAACATCGTCCAGCTGGCGGCGCTGCCCATCGATCGCGCGCAGGAATTCGTCGCCGGCCTGAAGCTGGACGCCCGGGACGTCGAGATCTCCGAGGTCGTCCTGCGCGAGATCAAGGCGCGGCTTAAATTCATGCTGGACGTCGGCCTGCATTACCTTACCCTGAACCGCACCGCCGGGACGCTGTCCGGCGGCGAGGCCCAGCGCATCCGCCTGGCTTCGCAGATCGGTTCGCGGCTGGTCGGCGCCCTGTACGTCCTGGACGAGCCGACCATCGGCCTGCACCAGCGGGACAACGAGCGTCTGCTGGCCACCTTGTGCAGCCTGCGCGACATCGGCAACACCATCGTCGTGGTCGAGCACGACGAGGACACCATCCTGGCTTCCGACTACCTGGTCGATTTCGGGCCGGGGGCCGGCAAACACGGCGGCAGCATCGTCTGCGCCGGACCGCTGCCGGAGGTCCTGGAGGACCGGAAGTCGCTGACCGTGCAGTACCTGACCGGCCGCCGGCGCATCCC
>CAYPMU010000181.1:0-2562 GCA_964411975.1 uncultured Gammaproteobacteria bacterium
CACCGTCCCGGAATTCATAGAGACGGCGGTGCAGGCGGGACTGGCAGAATTTGATCTCGTCGGCATTATGCTTCTTTTTTCGCATATTCTTGCAAAATTTCCTATTTATCCACTTGTCTGAGGTCACCTTAGCATAAATCAGCCGGGAAATCAAGGGGTGGTCGGGCGGATAAGCTCGATTTGGCCGGTCTGACCCTGTTCCGTTTAAGGTAAAGTCGGCCGCTTCAGACATGAACCGGCCCGTCCGGCCTTGATTATTCGGGTCCGTCAGATAGGATGAGGGAGTTCATTGACAAAGCAGTCAACGGAGGCCGCGGATGAAAACGGTATTGGTGCGGCTGTTCTTTGTGGTCCTGACCGCGGGCGCGGTGATCGCCAATTTTGCGATCTCCGGTCTGATCATCGCTTGCATCGGCGAGCTGCGATGGATGGCTTATCCTGCCTATTTCGGCGCCTACATGATGCTTTGCGGCTTGGTCTTCACCGTCCTGGTGCCGGCCAGCAGCAAGCAGATCGTCGCCCCGATGTTCCTGCGTCGTTTCCTGACCGTGGACGATTCCAGGTTCTCGAAAGGGATCTGGCCCTGGGTGCGCCGGCGCGGACCGTTCGCGCTGGTGCTGGCCGCGGCGCTGTTGCTCGGCCCGTTCTTCGCCGCCCTGGTCATCAGGTTCCTGGGGCTGAACGAGCATAAGGCCTGGCTGTATTCCTTCAGCACGACTTTGATCAATACCGCGGTCTGGATCTCGTTCTATTTGGGCGCTTTCAGCGCCCTGCGTTCGTTCTTCGGCGCGTTAGTGCCTTGAACACCGGCCATGTGCCGGTGTTTTTTATTATCGGAGTCGGGTGCAAGCCCCTCCTCGCGGTCGTTATCAACAAAAAATCGTCTGGGGGATCCCAGCCGATCTTTTGATGGTGCCGCGGGAGGGACTTGAACCCTCATGGGGGTTACCCCACACGATTTTGAGTCGTGCGTGTCTGCCATTTCACCACCGCGGCATTTTGTTGGATTGTGGAGGGACTTGGTCTCCCTCGCCAAAGAGCGGAATCAGCTCGGTCGACCCCGGGCGCCTTTTGGCGCCCGTGCGGGCTGCGCCGGCTCGCCCGCACCCCTCATGGGGGTTACCCCACACGATTTTGAGTCGTGCGTGTCTGCCATTTCACCACCGCGGCCCGGTCGGGCTTATTTTAACGCAGCGTCGTCGTCTTCGGGAGTCGTTATATATTATAGGCCAAAACCCTTGTTGTCAAAAATCCCGGATAACGCTAAACTAAGCTGGTTATATGGCTTATCTGATATCGGTGGTCAACCAAAAAGGCGGGGTCGGCAAGACGACCACGGCCGTCAATTTAGCGGCATATTTGGCCCTGAACGGCCGTTTCGTGCTCCTGGTCGACCTTGATCCTCAGGCCAACGCTTCGTCCGGGTTGGGCGTCGACCATCGGAAACTGGAGAAGGGAGTTTACGAAGCTTTGATCGGCCAGGCCGCTTTCAAGGACGTCATCATCCCGACCAAGATCGACGGCCTGAAGCTGGCTCCCTCGACCCCCGCCCTGGCGGGCGCCGCGGTGGAGCTGGTCGGTGTCGAGCGCCGTGAGTTCCGGCTGGCTGATGCTTTGCTCGAGGTGCGCAATAACTTCGATTACATCATCATCGATTGCCCGCCCTCTTTGGGATTGCTGACGGTGAACGGCTTGGCCGCCGCCGACCGCGTCCTGATACCGGTCCAGGCCGAGTATTACGCCCTGGAAGGCCTGAGCCAGCTGATCAGCACCATCGATCTGGTCCGCGAGAGCCTGCGCCAGGACCTGGAGGTTTTGGGCGCGGTGTTGACCATGTTCGACGCCAGGAACAAGCTGTCCGGCGACGTCATGGCCGAGCTGTATAAATTTTTTCCCAATAAGATCTTCCGTTCGGTCATTCCGCGGAACGTCCGTTTGGCGGAAGCGCCGAGTTTCGGACAGCCCATCGCCCACTACGACCCCTGGTCGAAGGGAGCGAAGGCCTATGAGCGGCTGGCCAGGGAGATCCTCGATCTTGAACAGCGTATTTGATTATGGCCAATAAACTTTCAGGCTTGGGCCGAGGTCTCGGCTCGCTCATTCCCGCCAGAGCCGACCGTCCGCCGGCCGCCGCGGCCGCGGTCGCCGTTCCGACCGCCGAAGCCCGGCAGGACAACAAGGTGATCTTCGTAGCGGTGAAGGACGTCGCGATCAACCCGGAGCAGCCCCGGACCATCTTCCGCCATAACGAGCTGGAGGACCTGACCAATTCCATCCGCGAGCATGGCATCATCCAGCCGCTCGTCGTGTCCCCCAAGGCCGGCGGCGGTTTCGAACTGATCGCCGGCGAGCGGCGCCTGCGGGCGGCGAAGCTCCTGAATCTGCCTACGGTGCCGGCGCTGGTGCGCGCGGCAAGTTCGCGCGACAAACTGCTGTTGGCCCTCATTGAGAACATCCAGCGCCAGGACCTCAATCCCCTGGAAGAGGCGCGGGCTTACGCCAAACTGGTCTCCGATTTCAATCTGACCCAGGAAGGCGTGGCCAAGAAGGTGGGGAAGGCCC
>CAYPMU010000182.1:0-2540 GCA_964411975.1 uncultured Gammaproteobacteria bacterium
GGGAGGCTCGCCCGGCGTGCAGGGTTCGATCTGTCCCCTGAGCGCTGTCATATTACGCACTTACTTTATATCAGCACCGCGCTAAATTCAATGTCCGGCGGAGTTTTGCGCGGCCGCCCCCGGGGCGCGGCGATCGTCGCGGCGGCCGACAATGTACGCATGACGGCCAGTGCTCATCGGGGGACATGCCTTTATCCGACCAATGGCCATCCGTATTTAGGCACGCCGTTCATGCCTTACGAAGAAAGCAACAACGCAACCTCCGGTATCTGCGATACTTATGAAGGCGACAACGATGGAGCATTGACCTGCCATAAAGCCGGTCCGGACGGCCCGGTGTCCTGCATAATGATGATTTCGTGAGGAAAGAATTCCCGGGTATTATCGACAAACCGGGGCGAACAAAAAACGGGCCGATGGGGCCCGGTTTTCGTTCTTGAAATGCGGCTTATTTCGTCTGGACCGCCGCGGCCGCAGGCGCGACCGGCGGCATATCCGGACCGGCGCCGATCGCCGCGACAGGCGCCGGTTTGCCCAGCGTCTTGTAGATGGCGCCCAGCACCGATTTCTCGGCGTCCATCAAAGAGGCGCCGGGGAAGCAGACGCGGGCCAGGCGGCGGCTTCCTTCCGGACGCAGGCTGGAGACCAGATTCTGGGAGTCGGCGTGCTTCTCCGAGGAGACCAGGGCGCAGATGCCGGCCGGCCGGTCCTTGTCCGCGGCCGCGTCCTGTTCGTAAAGAATGCCGATGATCTCGGCTTCGGGCGAGTTGACGATCAGTTCGTCGATGACGTCGGGGAGGGACTCCTCATGAGCGCCGGCGTGGACGAAGTCCTGGCGGACCAGCAGGGTCCAGGCGAACTTGGCGACCGGGTCGTACTTGAGGCGGGCCAGGGCCCGGCCCCAGAGCTTCAGGGTGGTCAGCGTCCGGGTGCGGTAGAGGTTCTGAATGATCTCGTCGCGGCGGGCGCCGGCGGCGATCAGCTGGGAGGCGGCGTCGAGCGTCTTGGGCGTGACCGTGGAGGTCTTGAAGCTGCGGGTCTTGGAGATCATGCCGGTCAGCAGGCAGGTGGCCACGTCCTCGTCCAGGAAATGGCGGCCGTCGTTCCTGAAGACGTTGTAGATGACCTCGGCCGTCGAGGTGGCGGTGATGTCGACGGCGTTGATGTTGCCGTACTGCTCGTTGCCCGGGTCGCTGTCGATGTTGATCGTCGGGCGGTGGTAGAAGAAATCGGTGTTGGCCGCGAAGATGCCGCCGAGCGAGGGATAGTCGGGCGAATCGAGGGTGACGATCAGGTCGTATTTGAAATCCGAAGCGGCGGTGGTGACGTCCCGGCTGTCGAACTGGCCGACCTTGGGCGTGATGAAGATGCGCAGCTTGTCGTCCTGGATGTCGTAGGACAGCTCGTCGATCTTGCCCTTGGAAACGTCGAGATTGATGATGAATTTTTGCAGCTGCTGGAAGGCCGGTCTGACCGCGTCGACCCGAGGCAGGAATTTAACGGCCTTGGTCGGTTCGAAGCCGTCGACGACGATATCGGCGCGCTTACCGCCGCGCTCGATGATCTTGGCCAAGGCCAGGGCCGACGCCAAAGCGTCGACGCTCCAGTCGCGTCGGCAGGTCAGCAGGGCGTGGTCGCTCCGTCTGAGGGCGTCCAGCATCTGTTTTTCGGCAGGCAGGGCCATTCCGTTGGAATTATCATTTAATGGGCTACCTTAACCGCGGCGCTGGAGGTTGTCAAGACTGGATCAGGCCGGATACGGAACCGATTTGTCAGCATTCATCGACAGAAATCACGTGCGGCTGGCCGCGGCTCGCTCCGAGCCTGCCGCGCGGCGGCGGGGCCGGTTGATTTTACCGCGGATAATCGTATAATAGGTTCATTGCTTTTTTGGCTTATGGCTCAAGAAGAACCCAAATCATCCCCGAAGGAACAACCCGAACTCGCCAAGGCGTACGCCGCCGGTGAGGTCGAGGATAAGATCTACAAGCTCTGGGAGGAGAGCGGTCTTTTCGATCCGGACAAGCTGCCCGGCAAGCGGACCGAGTCGTTCGTCATCATGATGCCGCCGCCCAACGCCACCGGCACTCTGCACATGGGCCACGCCATGTTCCTGACGATCGAGGACATCATGACCCGCTTCCACCGCATGCGCGGCAAGGCCGCCTTGTGGCTGCCGGGCACGGACCACGCCGCCATCGCCACCAACACCAAAGTGGAGAAGATCCTGGCCAAGGAGGGCAAGACCAAGTACGACCTGGGCCGCGAGAAGTTCATCGACCGGGTCAAGGAATTCATCGTCGGCTCGCAGGGCACAATCCACAGGCAGATCCGCAAGATGGGCGCTTCCTGCGACTGGTCGCGCGAGGCCTATACTTTCGACGCGCCGCGTTCGCGCGCCGTGGCCGAGGTCTTCCGGAAGATGTTCGACGACGGCCTGATCTACCGCGGTTTCCGCATCGTCAACTGGTGTCCGCGCTGCGAGTCGACGCTGGCCGACGACGAGGTCGAATACAAGGACGAGCCGGCCAAGCTGTACT
>CAYPMU010000183.1:0-1419 GCA_964411975.1 uncultured Gammaproteobacteria bacterium
AAAAGAAGATTTTCCAAGGGCATGATGCCGAAAGGACGCGGCAGGACGGACTGTACGTCCCAGGCGCCGGCCAGCCGGCTCATGAGTTCGATCGGCGGGGCGAACAGCGCCGTCGTGACCGCGGCAAAAACGAGGACGCGTCGGCGCGCCTCTTTGAGCCACAGCCAATTCGCCGCGGCCGGCGGCGCCAGGACGATGACGATGGACAATAAGTATGTCGGTCGCCAAAAATAGATCAGCGCGCAGGCGGCCAGGACGTAGACGAACAAGGACGCGATCTTGACTCGGTCTTTCGGGGACGGGACCATGGTCGCATTTTATCACACCGCGGACCCTGCCCGGCAACCGGCGCGGCGTCAGGAAAGTATTCCGGAACCAGGGTCGACGTGATAACGTGAAAAAAGATCGAATTTAGTCATATTTCCCCCTGACGCTCTCTCGCCAGAGCCCAGCCTTTATGCCCTACATCAACCCCGCGGACCGCGCCGAACTCGACGGCGACATCGACCGCCTGGCCGCCAAGATCGCCGCCCGGGCCGAGAAAGCCGATTATGACGCCGCCTTCGCCGGCCTGCTCAACTATTCCTGTACGCGGCTGGCGCTCGCCGTGGTCAAGTCGCTGTTCGGCCTGAAATTGCGCTACTGGCTCGTGGCCCTCGTTAGCGGCACTTTCAAGAACGTGGCCGACGAGTTCTATCGCCGTCTAGGTTACGAATACGAGGACAAGCAGATCAAGGCCAGCGGCGACGTGGACCTGTACGAAGAATTCATGAGGGAGATGGAACGTAAATAGAACGGATATCCCGGCATCCATGGACAACCCGTGAACCGAAAGTCCTTTCCCAGCGGGGAGAGACTTTTTGGCCAGGATCCCGTTCCGGAACTTATTTGAAACATTTCACCGCTCTGCCGCCGAATGAGCCTGGCACCCTTCATTCCATGATGTCTACGGGCACGCCGACCTCGGCCCAATCGTAAGTCCATCTGATGTTGGCTAGATTGACATTGATGCAGCCGTGGCTGACGCGGCGTCCGAAATTGTTGTGCCAGGGAGCGTAGTGGATATAGATGTGAGGCATGATCCGCAAATTCCAGGGGGTCAGTCCCAGGTCGTAATTATCAGGATGGTCCGGACCGTAAGACCAGCGATAAATGACTTCAGGCACCTTGGCCAGGACCGAAAAACTTCCGAGCGGAGTGGGGAACCTTTTTTCGCCGGTCGAGACCAGGAAACTCTTGACCTCGCGGCCGTATTCATAGGCGCGCAGGCGTTGTTCGGTGATGTCCACGGAGATGGATTTCGGTTCAGCCGGCCGGCTGCCGACGTCGCGATCGGCCGGAACGACCAGGATCGACTTTTCCGCGGCAACCTTCGGCAAACCGGCCGCGACCAATAACCCTCCGTCATGCGTGGCGCCG
>CAYPMU010000183.1:1429-2536 GCA_964411975.1 uncultured Gammaproteobacteria bacterium
GACGATGTCCGGTCGGGCCTGCTCAAGCAGATCCTGCCAGCGGCCAAACACATGTGGCACCTGGTACTGCCGTGCCAGCCCGGCCGCAGCCCCGGTGTCGCGCTGGCACAGGGCCAATACCTGGACGCCGGCGGCCTGAAAACCCGACTTGAGACGGCCCGTGTGGTCGAAGACCGACACCCGGCCCGAGCCCGGCCCGTTCGCCGCGGCGATGATCTCGTTCTGGCCGTCGCCGTCAAGGTCATCAAGAGCTATGTTCAATCCAGTGGTCAGACCGTCGCCGGTCTTGAATTCCCCGATGGGAACGCCCGGATAGACGGAACCGAAGATCCGCACGATCGGCTCGCCCTTGCCCGCCGGAACGGCCAGTATTTCCTCCCTGCCGTCGCCGTCGATGTCGCCGCTGGCGATGTTGACGCCCGAGGTCGATCTCCCGCCGAAAGCCGGAAAGTCGAGGCTGGGTTCAACGAACGGCTTCTTCCAGGCCTTGACCCGGGCCTCTCCGCCCGGCCCAAGAGCGGTGATGATCTCGCCGATCCCGTCGCCGTCGACATCGCCGACGGCCACGGAAACACCGCCGCGAAATTCGCGGCCGAAGGGGAAAAAGCCGCCAGCCACGGATTTCGGCTGGCCGTATTCATCGAACACCAGGACATGGGCCGCGGCCCCCGGCCTGGTGCCGGTGACGATCTCGACGCGGCCGTCGCCGTCGATGTCGCCGGCGGCGACGTTCACGCCCTGCTTCATGCCCGGATCGTACACCGCGAATCTCCAGGCCAAAGAACCGTCGCCGCGGAACACCTGGACCGCCGGTTCCTGGTCGAAGCCCGTGCCGATAATGATCTCGGGAATGCCGTCATGATCCAGATCGTGCGTGGCCAGGGAGCCGGCCGGAGCGCTCGCCAGGTCCTTGAGCTCGCCGGGCAGCCGTGACGCGTCTCCGGACAAGCCGGAAATCCAATACCCGGCATCCGGTGATCCCGGCTCCGCGCCTGATGTCGACATCGGCGCGCAGAAAATGAGGGCCGAAAAATTAAAGGCGACTGACAACTTTACGATACTTCCGGCCCTGCGAACCACCATAGATGTCCTCAGTATGGCAAAAAT
>CAYPMU010000184.1:0-2528 GCA_964411975.1 uncultured Gammaproteobacteria bacterium
GTGGCCCTTGGCATGCTCGATAACCGACTCGGTCTTTTCCTTGAAATCCTCGAAAAACGCGTACAGGTCCTGCGCGGCCCCAGGGCCGCCCCCGGATCCCTGGGCGGCGTATCCATAAAGAAGGTTGACCACGCTGTGCAGGTTGGCGCTGATGATGTGCAGCGGGCGTCCGGCCAGGCCGAGCTCGATGAGGCGTTTCTTGATGCGCCCGGCCCACAGGCGGCCGTATTTCTGTTGCCCGATCATCTCCTGCAGGGACGGGGTGAAATAGACCATGAGCATGTTTTCGCGGCTCTGTTCTTCGGCAGCCATTCGCTTGCCGAGATGGTAGACGATCTCGAACAGGCCGTTGTTGCTGTTGACCGCGCGGCGGTTCTTCTCCAGGTACTCGTAGGTCGCGCGGGTTTCGAGATAGGTGCGCCCGAGAATGATGCTCAGGTTCCAGATCGCCCGGTCCAGGCCGTCGCCCGCCTCCGGCGCCGTTCCGCTCTGCAGGCCGGCTTCCAGGTAGCGCCACTCGGCGCTGACGGCCCCCTGGGCGTCCTGGATCTGGGTCCGGATCTTGCCGGCCTCGATGTTGAGAAAGGTCAGGTGGGTCAGGATGTCGAAGATCTCGCTCAACCCGCGCGTGATGACAAAGGCGATCTCCCTGTCGCTCACACGGTAGGAGGTCCGCCGCCGTTTGAGGGGGTAGATCTCCTCGAAGGAGGTCCCGGCAAGGTCCTCCTGGGCGGTGAGCACGATCCGGGTACAGGATTCCGTGCCCCGCGGCAGACGGTCGATGACGTACTCCAGGCCCTTGAGCTCGATGGTCCGCGCATCGTTCATGGTTCCGTAGATCTCGGGGCTGAGCATCCGCAGCGACTTAGCCAACGCTTTGCCGGTGTTGCCCGACGGGCGGTAGTAGCCCCTGAGCACAAGGGCCTCGGCCATGATGCTGAACTCACGAATGGCGGTACGGCCCTTCTGGGCCTTGGTCAGATCTTTCACGCGCTACCTCCCCGGGGCTCGGTCCGCGACGGCCGCAGCGGTACTCCCCTCGTTCCGTCGCGAAATAAAGGAACTCGACTTCGAAGATCCGATAATGGTTTCAATCGACTTTAAGACCACATTCGAAGTTGGAGTTCGATGTTCAAAGTTCGATGTTCATCTTTAAAGGCCCGTGGCGGGCTCGCACCCTTTCCACCCCCTGTCCGTGCCCCCTTCAATCACTCTGAAACAACCTCAGAAACCGCACGATGGCGACGATCCCGCCTTGCTTGTCGACGTCCTTCACGAGCGCCAGGGCCGGGTTGCGGATGCCGGCGGCGACCTCCTTCCAGACCAGGGAGTCGACCGTCAGGGAGAGGTCCGGGGCCTCCGGAAACCGCGGCTGGATTTCGGCCACCCCCCGGCGGACGTGGACCGTGAAAGTTTCGCCGGTGTCGGAGAAGCGGAACCCGGCCACCGTGTCCACCGCGGCGCTCTTCAGCGGGTCGAGACGCACGGCCATCGAGGCGAAAAACTTCTCCATGGGGATCAGGGCCAGCATGTCGGACGAAATGGCTCCCTCGCCACCGCCGATCTTCAGGCGGCCGTCGGCCTCGAGGGCCTGCGTCAGGTAGTAGTTGCGTGCCGTGGCGGCGGTCTGGGCCTCGCCCAGCCCGGTGAGGGCCGCGACGCGCACCCGCCGGGCCGCGTCCGAGCCCGGGGAAAGGCGCAACACGGCGTCGCTCATCTCCAGGGCCCACTGCCGGTCACCCTGGGCCAGGGCCTCCTCGGCGCGGGCCGCCAGCGCCGCCTCTCCGCCCGCCAGCCGCGCCAGGCGTTCTGCACGCTGTGCGGGGGCCAGGGGGAAAAGCCCGCTGGCGTCGCCGCCGAACCAGCCGAGATAGCCGTCGAAGATCGCGCGCACCGACCACGCCACCGTGCCGTAGTACTCCTGCAGGTAGGGTTTGGCGGCCAGGTGGGGCGGCAGGGCAACGCGCTCGACGATGTCGTCGGGGCCCAATCCGGCATTCATCAGGCGGATGGTCTGGTCGTGGACGTATTGAATCGCGTCGCGGTAGTCGGTCAATGTGGCGCGGATCTGTTCCGTGCCGGTCACGGGGCGGCCGTGGCACGGTACCATGACCTCGGCCTCCAGGGCACGCATCTTGTCCAGACTGGCCACCCATTGCATCACGTCGCGGTAGGCGGTCCCCCGGATGGCGTACAGGTTGGGAAACGACTTGTAGAAGTTGTCTGCCGGCAGAAGCACCTTCTTGTCCGGCAGCCAGATGAAGATCTGGTCCGGGGTTTCCCCCGGCGCATGCACCAGCACCATGCGCAGACCGGCGACGACCAGCTCCATGCGCTCGCCGGCAAAGATCCGGGTGGGCATGAGCAGCGCCGGCGTGCGGCTGTCGTCGAAATCGAGGCGCGGACCGATTCCGGCGTTGATCAACTTCTGCGGCGGCAGACAGGTCCCGAACTGGCGCATGGCGCGGCGGTAGGTGGTTTCGCGGGTAATGGTCAAAATCCGCTGCAGGCGATCCGCAGTGTCCGCG
>CAYPMU010000185.1:0-2525 GCA_964411975.1 uncultured Gammaproteobacteria bacterium
TCGGCCAGGTCGTGGGCCAGCCGCGCCAGGTGCCGGTTGGTCAGCGACTCGGTGACCTCGACGGCGTCGTGGATCCAGGGCGGCAGCCCTTTCCAGTCCCGCCGGTCCTGCATCTCGAACTCGGCCAGGACCAGCCCGGCCAGCGGGCCGTGGAAGTAATCCACTTCCCAGCCGTCGCGGAAATAGCGCGTCTTGGTGAGCGTGTCCGAGCAGGCTTCGAACAGGAAGCGGCCGGTTTCGAGGTCGGTCGGCTGGGTCGTTTCCGTCCGTTCGATGCCGCTGCCGGTCTTCTTGGTCAGCTCGGCCTTGGCGTCGTCGGTCAGGCGGACGCGCAGGCTGACGTGCGGCGGCGTGTCGAAATAGCCCTGGGCGATGCGCACGCTGCGCTGGCGCTGGATATCGGGGTCGATCGACTTGACGATGAACCGCCGTTCGATCTCCTGGATCGTTTTCATGCGGCCTCCTTTTTTCAAAGAACCGGCTCTATTCCGCCGACCGCGGGGTCGGGGGGAGGGTCAGCTTAATCCGGCCGGCGGCGGCTGTCAACGGCCTCGTGCGTCCCGCTTATCCGTGGTATAATTGATGCCTGTATGAGCTTCCGTTTTTGGAGGGAACCGACCTCCGATTACCTCATCCTGATCCTCGTCACCGGCGCCCTGGCCGCCGATTATTTGTTTTCCGGCGTTACCTGGTTATTGATCGCGGTCTCGGTCGTCGGCGCGCTGCCGGTCTTGTGGGAAACGGCCAAGGCGACCCGCCGCCTGAAGATCAGCATCGACACCTTCAACGCCTTCGCCGTGATCGTTTCTTTCGTCTT
Source organism: uncultured Gammaproteobacteria bacterium (assembly GCA_964411975.1). Taxonomy (GTDB): domain Bacteria; phylum Patescibacteriota; class Patescibacteriia; order SG8-24; family SG8-24; genus CAYPMU01. The sequence goes on from CAYPMU010000185.1 coordinate 818, forward strand.
CCTGGAATTCCGGTCGGCCGCTTTCATCTGCCTGATGTTGGCCTCGGCCCGCCTGCTGGAGTTCTACACCGACGCCAAGGCCCGCCGGGCCATCGAGGAGCTGCTGAAATTGAAGCCGGCCAAGGCCACGATCGAAGAGGGCGGCGAACAACGGGAACTGCCGGTCGATGAGGTCAAGACCGGCGACGTCCTGGTGGTCAAGACCGGCCAGCGCGTCCCGGTCGACGGCGTCATCATCTACGGCGAGGCGCATATCAACGAGGCGCCGGTGACCGGCGAATCGCTGCCGGTGAAAAAGGTGATCGGCGACGAAGTCCTCGGCTTGACTTATGCCGAATCCGGCGTGATCAAGCTGCGGGCCACCCGCGTGGGCAAAGAATCGACCATCGAGCGCATGGTGGCGCTGATCACCGAGGCCGCCAAGAACAAGACCAAGACGGAAAGGCTGGCCGACCGGTTCGCCGCCTACTTCCTGCCGTTGGTCATCCTGAGCGGCGCGCTGACCCTGCTCATCACGCACGACTACTCCAAGGTGGCGGCGCTGTTCCTGGTCGCCTGCGCCGACGACATGGCCGTGGCTATTCCCCTGGCCGTGACGGCCACGCTGCGCCGGGCGGCCCAGATGGGCGTGGTCATCAAGGGCGGCCGCTGGCTGGACGCCCTGGTCAAGGCCCGCATCGTCGTGTTCGACAAGACCGGTACGCTGACCTACGGGGCGCTGGCCATCCAGGACGTGAAGATCGAACCGGCGGTGGGGGAGGCCGATTTCTGGAGGTTCCTGGCCGCGGCCGAAAAATTCTCCGAACATCCCATCGGCCGGGCGGTCTTCCGCCGGGCTTTGGAACATTGCCCCGATCCGCCGGACGCCGACAACTACCGGACGGTGACGGGCGCGGGTGTCACCATCAGGTTGGGCCGGGACCACGTCAGCGTCGGCAATGAGAAGATCCTGGAGGCCGCCGGGCTGGCCGATCCCGCGGCCGCGCGTCAGGAACTGGAACAGGCCCGCCGGGCCAACGGCGGACTGACCGTCTTCGCGGTCGTCATCAACGGTATCTATGCCGGGCGCGTCAGCGTGGCCGATACGCCGCGCCAGGAGGCGGCGGCCAGCATCGCCGCCCTGAGGGACCTGGGTATCGAGCGCATCATCATGCTGACCGGCGACAGCGAGGCGGTGGCCGCCAACGTGGCCAGGACCATCGGCATCAACGAGGTGCGGGCTTCCATGACCCCCGAGGACAAGCTCCGGCAGCTGGAGAAACTGCTGCCCGAGGGACCGGTCATCATGGTCGGCGACGGCATCAACGACGCGCCGGCCCTGGCCGTGGCCCATGTCGGCATCGCCATGGGCGGGGGAGGGACGGCCGTGGCCGTGGAAGCCGCCGACGCCGTCATTTTGACCGATAACCTCGACCGGCTGCCGCAGCTGATCCGGCTGACGCGCCTGACCCGCAGCGTCGTCAACCGCGACATCGTCATCTGGGCGGTCTCGAACGCCGTCGGTTTCGCCCTGGTGCTGACCGGTTTCCTCGGTCCGGCCCTGGCCGCTTTCTATAATTTCACGACGGATTTTCTGCCGCTGCTCAACTCCCTGGTGCTGTTCCGCCGCTGGCAGCCGGCAGGGGAACGGCGCGTCGCCGCTGCTCGGGGTCAGACTTCCGTCGGCGAGCCAGACTAAGTTATTACAGGCTCGCCCTCGCGTCCGACT
>CAYPMU010000186.1:0-2492 GCA_964411975.1 uncultured Gammaproteobacteria bacterium
CCCTGCGCCAGGTCCTGCCCTTCTCCCTGGTCCGCTCCCCGAACCGGCTGTTCCTGTTCGCGTTGCTGGCCATGATCATCCTGGCATCGTTCGCGCTGCTGCACCTCCGCTCGGTAGTCAGGGGCCGCTTCTGGTTCCTGGCGCTGAACGCGGCCTTGTTCTCCTTCATGGCCGCCGAGCGCCTGATCTTCCCCTACCCGCTCTTCGCCGAACGTGTTTCCGAATTCTCCCGGGCCTCGGCCCGCGACCGCGAGGTTTATGCCATCGCCGACCTGCCCATCACCTACCCCGGCATCAGCGAATACGACTACTTCCAGACCATCCATGGCAAACCGATAGTCGACGGCGAATATTTCTATCCGGCCTACGGCCCGGACACGGTCGCGTTCATACTCGACAACCCGCTGTTGCGGGGGTCGGTCTGCCAGAAAGAAGAGCTGCCGGGCGCCGCGGCGGTAGACCGGCAGGCGGGGGTGCGCGATCTCGCCGCCGCCAACGTGCGCTTCGTGGTCGTCCATAACCTGCTGCTGGTCAACGGCGACAACTGCGGCGGACCGAAGCGGTTCATCAGGGATTTCTTCAGGGACGACAGGCCGTATTTCGCCGACGGCGAACTCACGGTCTACGAAACGCCCGGCTGGGAACGTCCGGCGGAATGACGGCCGACGCGACGGCTCATCTTGACTTCGACCGACGCCGTTGGCATACTGACACGATGCCTTCCCGGCATCGGAGTTCCTTGAACAAGGAGAAGCCGTCATGGGAAAACGACCTTTTCAGAACGGCGAGGTCTCGCCGTCCCTGAGCAAGCTTCTCCGGCATCCGATCCTGTCGGCCGAAGAAGAGCTCAAGCTGGCCCGCCGCGTGCGCCGCGGCGACAAACGGGCCGTGGACCTGCTCATCAGCCGCAACCTGCGCTCGGTCATGAAGATCGCCCAGGGTTTCCGCGGCTACGGCATCGACATCGAGGACCTGTTCCAGATCGGCGTCATCGGTCTGCAAAAAGCCATCCTCAAGTTCGATCCGAAGCTGGGCAACCGCCTCGGCACCTACGCCGCCTGGTGGATCCGCCAGAGCATCAGCCGCTACTGCCGCGAGAACTCCAAGACCATCCGCCTGCCCAACAACGTCTGGAACCGGCTTTACGCCCTCAAGAAAAAGCAGCGGGCGGCCGAGGCTGATCCGGACGACCGGACGCTCGCGGCCGAGCTGGCCGACGATCCGGACCTGGAGTGGTTGCGGCAGGTGCTGAGCCAGGAGCCGGTCTCGCTCGACGAGGCCCAGGACAACAGCTCCGGGTCAGGAGGCGACGGGGCCAGCCTCTACGAGGTCATCGCGGACGAAGCGACGTCGGCTCCGCCCGAACAGCGGCTGGAGGACGGCCAGCGCGTCGATCTGGTGCGGCGGGCGCTGCAGCAGCTGACGCCGCGCGAGCAACAGGTGCTGGACCGCCGCTTCGGCGCCGACCATACGCTGGCTGAGATCGCCGAGGACCACGGCCTGAGCCGCGAACGCGTGCGGCAGATCGAGACCAAAGCGCTCAAAAAGCTGGCCAAGGCCGTCCAAAAGATGACGGCTGAAGACGAAGACTGACGACACACCGGACCGCGACGCTTGTCGCGGTCTTATTTATCAGGGAGAATCGCGGCGACGGGTCCTTTGACCCGGCCGCCGAACATGGCATAATCAAATAACGAACATGAGATTCGATCCGGCGAGGCGCCGAACGGACACCTATCTTTACTTGTCAGCCGTTCAAACCGCCTTCGGCTCAACGCCAACAGTTTCTGTCGGACTCGGCCGCCGCCCGCCTGGACTCCGGCTCGGCAAGGAACCGATAATTTATTTCCTCGCCACCGCATCTTATAGGTATGCGCTTTGACATATTGACCATCTTCCCCCGGATGTTCGCCGGCTATTTCGGCGAATCCATCATCAAACGCGCCGCCGAGCGCGGCCTGTTGGATATCCGCGTCCACGACCTGCGCGGCTGGGCCGAAGGCCGGCACCGCAAAGTGGACGACAAGCCTTTCGGCGGCGGTCCGGGCATGGTCATGGCCGTCGGGCCGTTCTGCCGCGCCCTGAAGGAGCTCGGCAAAAAAAACCCGAAAAAAACCCGCGTCATCCTGCTGTCGGCGAAGGGCCGGACCTTCAACCACAAGCAAGCCGTCCGCCTGGCGAAATACGACCGGCTGATCCTGCTCTGCGGCCGTTATGAGGGCGTGGATGAACGCGTGGCCTTGAACCTGGCCGACGAGGAGTTGTCCATCGGCGACTACGTGCTGACCGGCGGAGAACTTCCGGCCATGGTCGTCGTCGACGCCGTGGCCCGCCAAGTGCCCGGCGTCCTGGGCAAGACCGAATCGCTCGCCCAGGAATCCCACGCCGAAGAAGGCGTCACCGAATATCCGCAATATACCCGGCCGGAGGGAGTCTCTCCCGGCAAGGGCGGGAACTGGAAAGTGCCGTAGATACTGCTCTCCGGCGACCTC
>CAYPMU010000187.1:0-2479 GCA_964411975.1 uncultured Gammaproteobacteria bacterium
CTTCCTGGACCGCGCCCCGTTCGGCCAGGGCGCGGCCCTGGTTCAGGGCCATCCGGGCCCGGGAGACCAGGCTGGCGGACAGGCCGCGGGCGGCGGCGACCGACTGGCAGGACCAGTAGGGAGAACGTGCCTGACCCTTGAGACGTTCCAGGACGCCGCGGGCGGCGCGCTCGCCGTCGTCGAAACGACGCAGCAGATTCCGTTTGGCCGCGGCCGTCCGGCGACTGATCCTGATCGACAGGCCAACGACGAGTACCGCGAGTCCCGCGGCGATCAATGCCAAAGATCCGCTCATGACATCCTCCGTGTTTCATCTTCAAAGAGCTTGCCGTAAAAGGCAGTGACGCATTATCGCCCATCAACGGCGGGTTGTCAACCCGTCTGCGCGCGAGCGGAGGGTCGATCGACGGCGACGGACGCCCCGGCGCAAAAAGACGCCGATGACGGCGTCCTTGCCGGTATCTCATCTTATGGCGGACCGGTCTTCAATCCAAAGCGATCAGTTCCCAGGGGAACCCGTCGCGCCCGAAATGGCCGTAAGCCGCGGTCGGGCGATAGATCGGCCGGCGCAGGCCGAGACGTTCGATGATGGCCCGCGGGCGGAAATCGAAATTCTCCCTGAGGTGGCCGCTGAGGTCCTGGCCGTCGCTGGAGACGGCCTTGAGCATGACCGGATCCTCCTTGCCGATGACGTAAGCCACCGACACCAGGCAATTCTTGGCCAGGCCGTTGGCCACGATGTTCTTGGCGGCGAAGCGGGCCATGTAGGCGCCGGACCGGTCGACCTTGGTCGGGTCCTTGCCGGAAAAAGCGCCGCCGCCGTGCGGGATCAGGCCGCCATAGGTATCGACCATGATCTTGCGTCCGGTCAGTCCGGTGTCGGCGTAAAACCCGCCGGTGACGAACGACCCGGTCGGATTGACGTAGATCTTGGCCGCGGCAACTTCGCCGATGGTCGGTTCGACCAGGTGCTTCATGATCAGCCGCCGCATCTCGATGACGCCCGTGTCCTCGCGGTGCTGGGTGGAGACCACTACCGACGTGACCTGGCCCTTGTCCATGGTCACCTGGGTCTTGCCGTCGGGGCGGAGCCAGCCGAATTCCGGATGATGCCGGCGGAGGTCCGCCAGCCCCCAGGCCAGGCGGTGGGCCAGGACCACCGGTTTGGGCAGGAATTCCGGCGTCTCGGCCGTGGCATAGCCGTACATGATGCCCTGGTCGCCGGCGCCGCCGACGTCCACGCCCTTGGCGATGTCCCGCGACTGTTCTTCGATGTTGGTGAAGACCTCAAGTTCGTCATCGTAGCCGATCTCCTTGTAAAGCTTGGCCGCGATCTGGGCCGGGTCGACCTCGGCGGCCGAGGTCACTTCCCCGCCGATCATCAGCGCACCGTGCGAACCGAAGACCTCGACCGCGACGCGGCTGCCGGGATCGCGCGCCAAATAGGCGTCCAAAATGGCGTCGGCGATCTGGTCGCAGACCTTGTCCGGATGTCCTTCGGTCACGGATTCGGCGGTCTTCATATATGACTAAACCGGACCGACCGAGCTTAAGGTCGGCGTAAATATTGATAGACCACCTTAGCTGATTTCCCGCCTTTTGGCAAGCGCTCCATTCCTAATTAATTGTTTGACAATATCTTGTTCGCTGTTAAGATGGGGGTGACTCCGAGAAGTCTGCGGAGTTGCGCCTAGTGCGGCGCCAGCCCTTTGAAAAATGCCCCTAAAGGAGGCTAGTCATGGTGACAACCACAGAGACTTTCTGTCGCATCGGACTGATGTCCAGGATCGACTTCCCGAGCGACGGCTTCCGCAAGGGTCTTCTGCTGCTCGCAGCCGAGATCTTCCAGCGCGAAGACGTCCGATTCGTCATCCTCGCCGGCGGTCTGGTCGACTCCCGCTACGTCAAGGAGAAGACCAACAAGCTGAAGAAGCGCATCGCCAACCTCAAGAAGCAGCTCAAGGAGCTGCAGAAGAACGAGGAAGGCGGCGCCAAGGAGCGCAAGGCGCGGGACAAGATCGCCGCCCAGCTGGAAACGGACCTCAACCGCTTCCAGAAGTACCTGGACGAGCTGTCGGCCGAGAAGATGGCCGAACAGCTGGCCTCTCACCTGCCGGTCTTCAAGAACGGCAAGGGCGAGACGGTCAAGCTGTACGTCTTTCCCAGCCCGGCCTACGACGGCGCGATCGGCCAGGATGTGGCCGAGCTCCTCGCGGAGAAGCACCGTCCCGACGACGTCCGGACCTACCCGGCCGGCGGCGATCGCCTGCCGATCAAGCAGGCCCACAAGATCGTCGAGGTCCTGGTCCCGGAAAAGTCGCCCTGGCGCGGGGATTACTTCTCGACTCCGGCGGAGCGCGTCCTCAAGGACAAGCGCCGCCAGAGCTCGCGGTCGCTCCCCGACATCCAGGTCGTCGGCTGCTTCGGCTCGACCATCACCAAGCCGCTGGGCGAGGCCCCGCGGCCGTACGTCACGATC
>CAYPMU010000188.1:0-2476 GCA_964411975.1 uncultured Gammaproteobacteria bacterium
TCTCACATTCTTCAATGTGGATCGACGTAAACATATCTTCTTTGACGACGCGCTCATTCATCAGGATCGCATCTTCAAAATTATACCCTTCCCACGGCATGAAGGCGACCAGGAGGTTCCGCCCGAGGGCCAGTTCGCCTTTTTCAGTCGAGAATCCATCGGCTATGACCTGTCCGGCTTTGACGCGGTCGCCAATTTTGACGAGGACAGCATCACGATGGCCGTGGCGGCCGGTATCGATGCACTGACCGGCATGGACCGGGCGAAGGTGGACGGCGTCTATTTCGCATCCACCACGCTGCCCTATGCCGAGCGGCTCAACGCCGGTATCATCAACGTCGCCCTCGGGCTCAGCGACCATGTCCGCGCCGCCGATTTCACCGGCTGCCTCAAGGCCGGGACCTCGGCGCTGCTCAGCGCGCTGGAAAGCGTGGCTTCGGGCAACGTGGGGCAGTTGATGGTCACCTCTGCGGACTGCCGACTGGGCAAGCCCGCTTCGGCGCAGGAGATGATTTTCGGCGACGCCGCCGCGGCCTTCCTCGTCGGTCAGGAAAACGTCATCGCCGAGTTCAAGGGCTCCTACTCCACCACCTATGATTTCGGCGACCATTTCCGGGCGGCGGGCGCCCAGTACGACCGGCAGTGGGAAGACCGCTGGATCCGGGACCTGGGCTTCGACCAGTTCATTCCCGAGGTCGTCCAGGGGCTGCTGACCAAGTACAATCTGAAGATGTCGGATTTCTCCAAGGTGGTCTACGACTGCCATTATGCCGCGGCGCGCAAGAAGATGAGCAAGGTGCTCGGTTTCGACCTGGCCATCGATCAGAAGAACTTCCTGGAGGAAATCGGTCACTGCGGGGCTTCCCAGCCCCTGGTCATGCTGGCCGCCGCCCTGGAGGACGCCAAGCCGGGCGACAAGATCCTGGTGGTCAGCTACGGCAGCGGCTGCGACGCACTGTATTTCGAGGTGACGGACGCCATCCTGAAACTGCCCAAGCGCAGCGGCATTTCCGGCAGCCTGGCCCGCCGGGCCGAACTGGACAACTACACCAAGTACCTCGTCTGGCGGGACGTGCTGCCGGTGGAAACCGGGCTTCGCGGCGAGGAAGACCACTGGACGCGGTGGTCGCTGCTGTGGCGGAAGCGAAAAGAGGTGCTCGGCCTGTGGGGCTGCAAGTGCAAGAAATGCGGCACCGCCCAGTACCCCAAGCAGCGCGTCTGCGTCAACCCGGACTGCAACACCGTGGACGAGATGGAAGAGTACTGCTTCGCGGCCAAGTCCGGCAAAATCGCCAGCTACACCGGCGACATGCTCGCGGCGTCCTTCAACCCGCCGGCCATTTACGGCCAGATCGAATTCGAAGGCGGCGGCAAGTACATGTTCGATTTCACGGACTGCACCCTGGATGACCTGGCCACCGGCGCGACGGTTCGCATGAGCTTCCGGCGCAAATATGACGACAAGATGCGGGGAATTTCCGGATACTTCTGGAAAGTGATGCCCGAGAAGGAGGGAAAATAAAATGGCTGACGGGATCAAAGACAAAGTAGCGATACTCGGCATGGGGTGCACCCGTTTCGGCGAGCGCTGGGAATCGAGTGCCGAGGACCTGATGGTGGAATCGTTCGTGGAATGCCTGCAGGACGCCGGCATCGACCGGAAGGAAATTCAGGCCGCCTACCTGGGCATCCACATCGACGAAATCAACGCCGGCAAGGCCGGGGTTCCGCTGGGAATGGCCCTCAAGCTGCCCTACATTCCCATCACCCGGACGGAGAATTTCTGTGCGACGGCTTCCGAGGCCTTCCGGGCCGCCTGCTATTCCGTCGCCGCGGGCGTTTACGACATCGTGCTGGCCCTGGGCGTGGAAAAACTCAAGGACACCGGCTACGGCGGACTTCCCGGCGGCGCGGCCTTCGGCGTCAACGAGTTCATGCGCGGCGCCAATGCAACAGCGCCGGGGCTTTTCGCCCAACTGGCCACGGCATACAGCGCCAAGTGGGGGCTCGAAATGGCGAAGGTCAAGGACGCCATCGCCCATGTGTCCGCCAAGAGCCACGCCAACGGCGCGCTGAACCCCAAGGCGCATCTGCGGCGTGCCGTGAGCGAGGAGCAGATCAAGGCGGCGCCCATGATCGCTTATCCGCTGGGCCTTTTCGACTGTTGCGGGGTCAGCGACGGCTCTGCCGCGGCCATCGTCACCACGCCGGAGATCGCGGCCAAGCTCAAGCCCAACCAGGACCTGGTCAAGGTCAAGGCGCTTCAGGTGTCGGTGAGTTCCGGCGAAGAAGCCTGGTACACGAACTGGGACGGCGCCCACTTCGTCACGGCGCGGCGGGCCTCGGACCGCGCCTACGAAGAGGCCGGGATCAAGAATCCGCGGGAAGAAATCAGCATGATGGAAGTACATGACTGCTTCTCCATCACGGAGTTCGTCACTTATGAGGATCTGCATATCTCGGAGCGGGGCAAGGC
>CAYPMU010000189.1:0-2433 GCA_964411975.1 uncultured Gammaproteobacteria bacterium
GTGACGGCGGCGTTGATCAGCACGCGGGCCGTTTCCTGGAAGGAAGCGGCGGAGAGGAAGCTCTGGGTCGACAGCGCCACCTTGGTGATGCCCAGGAAGAGCTCCTCGGCGGCGGCCGTCTTGTCGCCGCGCTCCTTGGCGGCGGCGTTCTCGTCCAGCATCTGGGCCTTCTCGATGATCTCGCCCGGCAGCAGGTCGGTCGCGCCCGGGTCTTTGACCATGACGCGAGAGAACATCTGCTTGATGATGATCTCGACGTGCTTGTCGTTCAGCTTTTGGCCCTGCGAAGTGTAGATGGCCTGGACGTCCTTGAGGATGTACTTCTGCACCGCCTCGCGGCCGCGCAGCCGAAACAGCTGGTGCAGGTCGAGGTTGCCCTCGGTCAGCTGCTGGCCGGCCTCGACCATGTCGCCGTTCTTGACGTAGAGGACGAAGCCCGGCGGGATGATGTATTCCTTGGTCTTATCCGTCTGGCGCAGCACCCGGACCGTCCGCTTCTCGATCTTGGCCTTGCCGGCGGCCTTGGCGACGATCTCGCGCTTGTCGGCCTTGACGATGACCACCTGACCGACCTCGACGCCGTCGCCTTCCTTGACCTTGACCTCGTCGGCGCCGGAGTACTTGTAGGTCTCGCCGTCCTCCTCGATGTAGGAGACGTTGACGATCTTATGGCCGACGAACGGGGCCAGCAGCTTCTGGCCGTCCGGCCCCTCGACCATGCGGCGGTCGATCTCCTCGACCTTGGCCTTGCCGGCCACGTCGCTCATGAAAGCCTTGCGTTTCGGCGGCCGGGCCTCGAACAGTTCCTCGACGCGCGGCAGGCCCTGGGTGATGTCGGCGCCGGCCACGCCGCCGGTGTGGAAGGTGCGCATGGTCAGCTGCGTGCCCGGTTCGCCGATGGACTGGGCGGCGACGATGCCGACGGCCACGCCGATATTGACCTCCTTATTATAGGCCAGGTCCCAGCCGTAACATTTGCGGCAGGTGCCCTTGGACAGCTTGCAGGCCAGGACCGACCGGACGCGGACCTCTTCGATCTCGACGTCGGCCAGATCGCGGGCGTCCGGTTCGGAGATCAGGTGCCCGGACTCGAACAGCGTCTTGCCGGTCTTGGGATCGGTGATGTCGGACAACAGGTAGCGTCCGAGGATGCGGTGGACGACCTTCTCGTTCATCTCTTCGGATTCCTTGGCGGTGATCAGGATGCCCTCCTTGTCGCCGCAATCGTCGGTCTTGATGACCACGTCCTGGGCGACGTCGACCAGGCGGCGGGTCAGATAGCCGGCGTTGGCGGTGCGCAGAGCGGTATCGGACAAGCCTTTGCGGGCGCCGTGGGTGGAAATGAAGTATTCCAGGGCATCGAAGCCGTCCTTGAAGTTGGCCTTGACCGGCAGCTCGATGATGTCGCCGGCCGGGTTGGACACCAGGCCTTTCATGCCGATGATCTGAGTGAGCTGGCCCCAGCTGCCGCGGGCGCCGGAATCGATCATCGAGGCCACGGACCCCTGCTTGGGCAGGGCCTGTTTGGCCTGCTTGGTGACCTTATCCTTGATGTTGGTCCAGACGTCGATGATCTTGGAATGGCGTTCCGACTGGGTCAGGAGGCCTTCCTGGTACTGCTCCTCGATCTGCTCGATCTCGGTGTCGCCCTGGACGATGAGGTCGCGCTTCTCGGTGATCGCCGGCAGGTCGGCCATGCCCCAGGAATACCCCGACTTGGTGATGTAATGGAAGCCGATCTCCTTGAGCGCGTCGAGGAGCTCGACGGTGCGTTCGCGGCCGTACTGCTCCAGACACTTGCGGACCATTTCCGCCAGCTTCTTGGCGTCGAGCTGCTCGTTGCTGTAGGGCCATTCAGTCGGAATGGCTTTGTTCAGGAAGATGCGGCCGACGTTGGTCTCGACCGGCTTGGTCTGCGGCTGGAGACGGACCAGTATCTTCTCGCGCATGTCGATCTTGCGCAGGCGGTAGGCCAGGATGGCCTCGGACGGTTCGCCGAAGGCGCGGGGCGTCTCGCGGCCGCGCGGGTCGACCAGCGTCGTCATGTAGAAGATGCCCCAGGCCACGTCCTTGTCCGGGCGCATGATCGGCGCGCCGGTGGCCGGCTTGAGCAGGTTGTTGGTGGACAGCATCTTGGTGCGGACCTCTTCCTTGGCCTCTTCGGTCAGCGGCACGTGGACGGCCATCTGGTCGCCGTCGAAGTCGGCGTTGAACGAGGGGCAGACCATGGGATGGATCTGGATGGCCTTGCCCTCGATCAGTTTGGGCTGGAAGGCCTGGATGCCGAGGCGGTGCAGCGTCGGAGCGCGGTTGAGCATCACCAGCGCGTCCTTGGTGACCTCCTCCAGGATGTCCCAGACCTCGCTGTGGTCGGCCTCGATGAAGCGGTTGGCGCTGCGGATGTTGTGCACGAAACCGCGCTCGATCAGTTTG
>CAYPMU010000190.1:0-2403 GCA_964411975.1 uncultured Gammaproteobacteria bacterium
CTGTTCCTCACTTTACTTGAAGATAATGGAATGTTCAATGCCCGAAAAAACGCTGATTGTGTCAAAGCTGGTGATAATAAAGTGGATAATAAAACCGCCGGGCAGATGGCCGGGCGGTCAGAGCAAAAATAGCTCCAGTTCGCGGTAAACCTCGACGTTGATCAGGAAGTCGAGATGGCTGTAGCCGAGATAGGCGTGGCGGGCGCCGGGCAGCCAGGCCTGTTCCGGCGGACAGAGCCAGTCGTTGAGGCCGGCCGCGGAGACGTAACGCGGTCCGGGCGGCAGGCCGCCCTCCTGGAGTTCGCGGATAACGTCGCTTTCCGGCAGCAGCTGCACCGCCGCCTTGGCGAAATAGACCGTGGCCAGCGCGGCCAGCGACACCGAAACCCCCCGGAAAGGCGAACCGTAGGTCAGGAGGGTCCTGACCTTGCCGGCCAGGCCGAAGCGCTGTACGGCGTAAAGTCCGGCCAGACCGCCCATGCTGAAACCGAGGATGTCCAGTTTGGAGTCGCCGGTCTCGGCCAGGATCTTTTCAGCCAGTTCCGCCGCGCGTCCGGCCCGCAACCGGATGTCGCGCATGCTGCGGATGTCGTGCGGTAAAATGTAGACGCGCCGTCCGTTGCGGCGGAAGAACCTGGCCGCCATCCCCAGCGGCATGGGCGTGAGCAGGGGATAGAAGCCGCCGATGATCAGCAGGGGCGGCTGGTACCGGGCTTGGTCGGACCCCTTGTCCATTCTCATTGCTTTTTTCCTCCGGCCTGTCGCGCCGTTCGTGAACGGCGCGGCTCGGATCGGCCGCGTCGCGGCCGGTCCGCTCGCCATGAAAAGAGCTCGCTCCGATATTACTTTCCGCGGCGGAGAGCGTCAATGGCGTTCTGTCGCCGTCGCCAGCACCGGGTCAGTTATGATATAATTCAATCATGCATAAAGACACCCGGGAATTCTGGATGGCCTCGGCCTCGCTGGTCGGCACCATCATCGGCGTCGGCATCTTCGGCGTGCCTTACGCCATCAGCCAGGTCGGGGTCGTGCCGGCGCTGGCTTTCTTCCTGGTCCTGGGCGGCATCCAGCTGCTCCAGCATTTCTACCTGGTCGAGGCGGCCATGGTCTGCCCGGACAAGCTGCGGCTGCCGGGTCTGGTCGGCCGTTACGTCGGGCCCCGTTCCCGCTGGATCGCGGCCGTGGCCAACCTGCTCGGCCTGTGGGCCGGCATGATCGCCTACATCATCGTCGGCGGCAAGTTCCTGTCCGTGCTGCTGCAGCCGTTCCTGGGCGGCGAGGTCTTCTATTATCAGATCGGCTGGGCCCTGGTCGGCGGTGCTCTGGTCTATTTCAGCCTGAAGGTCATCGCCCGGCTGGGTCTGGTGACGGTCACGGCCCTGATCGCCGCTTTTCTGCTCATTTTCGCCCGGGCCATGCCGGCGGTGAGGCTCGACAACCTGCTGGCCTTCAACGTGCAGGACTTTTTCCTGCCTTACGGCGTCCTGTTGTTCTCGCTGAGCGGTTATCCGGCGATCCTGGAAATGGAGGATATCCTCGAGGGCAAGCACCAGCATTACCGCCGGGCGGTCGTGCTCGGGACGGTGGTCGCGGCCGCGCTGACCATCACCTTCGGCCTGGTCGTGTACGGCGTGACCGGCAGGGCCACGACCGAGGACGCGGTCACCGGCCTGCAGAACGTGTTGGGCGGCAACATCGCCAGGGTGGCGGCGCTCCTGGGCTTCGTGGCCATCATGAACTGCTACCTGCGCATCGGCGTGAACATGCGGCACACCCTGCAGTACGATTTCAAGCTGCGCCGCTTCACCGCCTGGCTGGCGACCGTCGGCATCCCGGTCGGCATCTTTTTGATCGGGTCGCGCAGCTTCGTTTCGATGATCAGCTTTTCCGGCGCCGTCTTCGGCGGCATCACGGCCATCCTGGTGGCGCTCCTTTACATCTCCATCACCAAGAAGAAATTGATGAAGGAGAACGCCCTGGGCGTGCCCTTGCCGCTGGCTTACGCTTCCATTGCCATCCTGGCCGGCGGCGCGCTCATCGAGGTGGTCACCTCCGCGGCGAAGTTGTTCTAGTTCAGGTCAGGCGTCATGGCCGACAATAAAGACCGATGTTTTATCGGTCGTTTTTTTATCGATCATGACGCCGCCCCGCGTACCGCCCGTTCGATGGCGTCGCGCAGTTCGCCCAGTCCGCGGCTGTCGGCGGTGGAGTGGGGGATGCAGGTCAGGTCCGCATATTCGTCACGGATCCGGCGCAGGCCCTGGGTCACGGCCGACCGCGAGAGCTTGTCGGCCTTGTTGAAGACCAGAACATGCGGCAGTTCCTGTTCCCGCAGCTGGTTCAGGGCGTAGCGGTCGCTTTCCTGCAGCCCGTGCCGCCCGTCGATGACCAGCAGCACCAGTT
>CAYPMU010000191.1:0-2383 GCA_964411975.1 uncultured Gammaproteobacteria bacterium
TCACCCCGCACCAATAAACAGGTCGTGAGAAGATCTATTGGCGCGGCGGTTAATTCCGCGGCTTATGAAAAACCCACGGCAGAGATGCCGTGGGTTTTGAGAGGAGGGAGGATGGGGCGGGCGGTCAGCGGGACAGCAGGCGGGCGTAATCGACCGCCAGCGGGAAGACCTTGTCTTCCGCGACCGTGTGCTGATGATGCTTGACGCTGATGAGCTCGATGCCCTCGTCATTGCTGACGAGATGGGCCGTCACCAGGACGTTATGCTTGGCGGCGGCCTGGTCCAGGCGGACGCAGGCGGTCTGTCCGGCGGACAGGTAGCCGACGATGCCCGCGGCATCCAGGAACTTGATCGCCGCGCCGTCGACGCTGACGGTCAGGACGAACTTGGTCCGGTTGACCAGCTCCAGGGTGTTGCCCGTCGCGGGGCAGCCGGCGTCGGCCGCGGCCAGCCTGGCCAGATCGTTGGGCAGGGCCGGACCGCTGAGCCGCAGGACGCTGCGCGGGGAGACCGCGGCGTTGCCGGCGGCCAGCCTCTCGCGGATGAAGATGGCCTCGACCAGCACGCTCTCGGGGATGCTGTCCCCGCGATCGAGCCGGCTGACCGCCGGTGCGGCCGGGGCGGCCGTGGCGCAGCCGACGAACAGGGACGAAGCGAAGAGAACGAACGCGCACAGACCGTGGATCTTCTTCATGACTCTCTCCTTAAGGCAGGTTGTTGAAGGTTCGGACGCTTTGTCAGCGGAAAACTGACCGGATACCATAGCATATTTTCGGCCTTTAGTCAAGATTGCGATAAAGAAAAAGCTCCTTAACGGAGCTTATTTCGGATCGATCGCCCTTATTTCCGGGCGATAAGCAGGATCTCGCCGGTCACGGGGTTGTCGAACATCAGGTTCCGCGCCCCATGGGGCAGCAGCGGATAGAGCGCCAGGAAGACGTTGCCGATGCCGCCGAGCAGCGAGTATTTCCGGAAATAATGCTGGTAGTAGGCCAGGCTGAACCGCTTCCGGTTGTTCCGCGCCAGCAGCGTCTGCAGCGCGAACTCCCGAAGCAGCCGGCCCAGCGACCTGCGGTTCCAGTAGATCACGTGCTCGTACTTGAACTGGAACCAGTTCCGTCCCAGCAGCTTCCTGGTCAGCGAATCGGTGTTCGGCGTGATGATAAAGAGCAGTCCGCCCGGCTTGAGCAGGCGTTTGACCTCGGCCAGGAGCGCCAGCGGATCGCCGATAAGCTCCAGCAGGTCGGTCATGGTGATGACGTCGAAGCTCTCCGACGGGTAGCGGGCCTCTTCGAGCCGGCCGCAGAAGATCCGTCCGGGAAAATTCGCCTCGGCCTTGCCGGCGGCGTAGGCGGAGATATCCAGCCCCTGGCAGTCGAAACCCATGTCCCGGGCGACCTCCAGGAGGTAACCGCGTCCGGTGCCGACGTCGAGCAGGCGCTTGCCGGCCGGATCGATGTGGGCCGTCAGGGCCTGGAGCTGGCCGCGGAAGGCCGCCCGTTTGGACTCGGCGATCACCGGCTCGTCGTTCTCGCTGGAACGGCCCCAGACCGTGTAGTCTTCGCCGTAGATCTGGCTGCGGTCGGCGGCGTAGTCCTCCAGGAAGACCAGGCCGCAACCGCGGCAACGCCGGCCTTGGCAGTGACGCGGGCCGCCGGCCTCCTGGGTCACGATGACCAGAGCTTCCTCGCTGCTGGCAGAGCAAAGCGGACAACGCATGGTGTTCATGATCTCAGGCTCCTTAGATCGACCTGCCGCAAACGGCGGATGGTCGTGAAAAAGGCCACTATCTCGCGTTTCGACAATTTCGAGCCGCCGCGAAGGCGATCGCGGAAAACGACCGGTATCTCGACGATGCGGAAGCCCAGCTTTTCGCAATAATACAGCGTTTCCTCCTGAAAAGCGTAACCGTTGCTGGCGATGGGCAGGCGCAGCAAGGCCTCGACCGCGCGCGCCCGGTAACAACGGAAGCCGGCGGTGACATCGCGGGTCTTGAGGCCGAGCGCCAGGCGTGACAAGGTCATCGCTCCCCAGCTCATCAGGTGGCGGTGCGGACCCCAGCCGACGATGCGGCCGCCGGGCACGCGCCGCGATCCTATGACCAGGTCGGCGCCCGCGGCCGCGGCCGCCACGAGCTGCCGGAGCGCGTCGGGCTCATGCGACCCGTCGGCGTCCATCTCGCACAGCGCCTCGAAACCGTGGGCCAGACCGAACCGGAAACCGTCCAGATAAGCCGTGCCCAAGCCTAACTTACCCGCCCGGTGCAGAACATGCAACCTGCCGGGATGCCGCCCGGCCAGTTCGTCGGCGATGGCGCCGGTCCCGTCGGGTGAATTGTCGTCCACGACCAATATGGCCAGGTCCGGCAGACCCAAGTCTAAGA
>CAYPMU010000192.1:0-2376 GCA_964411975.1 uncultured Gammaproteobacteria bacterium
CCTGGCCGAACAGCGCCATCGACTCGGTCTGCTGGTTGACCAGCGCGCTTTCGGGCGGGAAGTGGAAGCTGCGGTTGAGCAGGTCGAACTCCTCGTCGAAATAGAAAAACCCGGTTTGCCAGAAGAGGTTTTCCGCCTCGCCCGCCAGCCGGAATTCCTGGGTGATCTGCTCCAGGTCGTCAAGGCCGTCGCCGGTGGCCACGCCGAAGAAGACCTGCTTGCCCAGTTCGCCGATGTCGGCGGGATCGAAAGAGATCTCACCGCCGTCGACGTCGGCGCTCTGGAAGTTCTCCACCGTGTCGTAGCCGGTGATCGATGTGAAGGTCATGTCGTTGTCGAAAGCCCACTCGAGGTTCAGCGCGCCGCCGTAGTGATCGAGCTCCAGCGTCGCGATCTCGCCAAAGTCCTGGCTGGCGATTTCCTCGTCGAATTCCGGCCGCAGCCCGGGACTGCCGACCGCGATCGCATTGGCATAGAACACGTTGGGATCGCTGCCGTCCTGGCTGAAGCCGTGCAGCTTCAGGTGACCGGAAAAGGAATCCGAGGGTTGCCACAGGAACTGCAGGCGCCAGGCGAATTCGTCGAATTCACCGAAGTCGTCACCGGGTCCGTTGTAGGTGTTGTCGATCCAGGCGCCGCGCTCCTGGTACTTCAGCGACGCTCGCATGGTCAGCGTGTCCGAAAAGGAGAAGTTGCTGGCAGCTTCGGTGATGAAGGTTTCGCGGGACCCATAGGCGGCGCTGAAGTAGCCGTCGCGCTCGGCGCTGGGCCGCACGGAGTCGATCTTGATGACGCCGGCGTTGGTATTGCGGCCGAACAGCGAGCCCTGCGGTCCTTTCAGCACTTCGATGCGCTCGACGTCGAACAGCGGCAGGCTGCGCAAGGTGTTGTTCTCGAGCGCGATTTCGTCGTAAATCATCGCCACCGGCTGGTTGGCGTTGACGTCGAAATCGATGTTGCCGAGACCACGCAGATAGAAACGCGGCTGCGTGCGGCCGTTCGAGGTCTCGATGTTCAGCCCGGGCACCCGGGCGGCCAGCGCGCGGATGTCCTGGGCGCCGCCGAGGAACTCATTGGCCAGTTCACCCGAAATCGCCGAAACCGCGGCCGGTACATCGGCCAGCGTCTGTTCGCGTTTCTGGGCGGTAACGATGATTTCCTCCAGCATCAGCTCCTCGGCTTGCAAGGGTGGCTGCAAAAACATGCCGGCGGCGGCAAGAGCCAATACGATCGTCGAATTGGAACCACGCATTGTTGTTCTCCGGGTGGGCTTGGCGGAAGTATAGCTGGAATTGCGCCCGAAACCAGAGTGCTGCGCGTTTCGCTAGGGTGGGTCTGCGGTCTCCCCCGGCCCGGTCACCCAGGCTTCCGGTGGCGGGCAGGCGCAAACCAGGTTGCGGTCGCCGAATACGTTGTCGACGCGGCCGACCGGGGCCCAGAACTTGCTGTGGTACAGGCCGCTGACCGGGAAGGCCGCCTGCTCGCGGCTGTAGCCGTGCGGCCATGCGCCGGCCAGGTCGGCCGGGGTGTGTGGCGCGTGCTTCAGGGCGTTGTCGTTGGGATCCGCCAGGCCCTGTTCGATGGCGCGGATTTCCTCGCGTATGGTCAGCATGGCCTCGCAGAAACGGTCGATCTCGGCCAGCGGCTCGCTCTCGGTCGGCTCGATCATCAGGGTACCCGGCACCGGGAAGGACATCGTCGGCGAATGGAAGCCAAAATCGATCAGACGCTTGGCCACGTCCTCCTCGGTAACGCCGCAGGTCTGCTTGAAAGGGCGGATGTCGATGATGCATTCGTGCGCCACGCGGCCGTTGCGCCCCGTGTACAGCACCGGGAACGCGCCGGCCAGGCGGCTGGCGATGTAATTGGCGCTGAGGATGGCGATTTGCGATGCCTTTTTCATACCGGCGCGGCCCATCATGGTCACATAGGCCCAGGAGATCGGCAGGATGCTGGCGCTGCCCCACGGCGCGGCCGCGATGGCCCGGTTGCCGGCGGCCGGCCCGCCCATGTCGACGATGGAGTGTCCCGGCAGGAAGGGCGCAAGGTGCCGGCCGACGCAGACCGGCCCGACGCCCGGCCCGCCGCCGCCATGGGGAATGCAGAAGGTCTTGTGCAGGTTCAGGTGCGAAACGTCGGCGCCGAACTTGCCGGGCGCAGCGAGGCCGACCAGGGCGTTCAGGTTGGCCCCGTCCAGGTAGACCTGGCCGCCGTGCCGGTGAATCACCTCGCAGATCTCGCGGATGTCTTCCTCGAACACGCCGTGGGTCGAAGGATAGGTGATCATCAGCGCGGCGAGACGCTCGGCGTGTTCCGCGGCTTTCGCTTTCAGGTCCGCCAGGTCGACATTGCCGCTGTCGTCGCAGCTGACGACAA
>CAYPMU010000193.1:0-433 GCA_964411975.1 uncultured Gammaproteobacteria bacterium
GCGGTCGACGAGTCGAAGCGGGTGCTCCGCCGCATCACGCGCAACGAGGTCAAGTTGGAGGACCAGGCCGCCACCAAGCGGGTGATCAAAGTCCGGCGCGGCAGCGACACCTACTCGGTCGGCGTGATCGACATCCCGACCTTCTACATCGACTTCGCCGCTTATCGCGCCGGCAAGGCAGATTACCGCAGCACGACCCGCGACGTGGAGCGTCTGCTCGGCGAGTTGAAGGCCGAGGGCGTGGACGGCGTGGTCGTCGACCTGCGCGACAACGGCGGCGGCGCCCTCCAGGAGGCGGCCTCCCTGACGGGGCTGTTCATCAAGAGCGGCCCGACCGCCCAGGTCCGCGGCACCTGGGGCCGGATCTCGGCCGTTCCCGACGACGATCCCCACAGTGCTTATGACGGTCCCCTGGCGGTGCTGGTCAACCGGA
>CAYPMU010000193.1:443-2362 GCA_964411975.1 uncultured Gammaproteobacteria bacterium
ATGAGCGCGTCGGCCTCGGAAATTTTCGCCGGCGCCATTCAGGACTACCACCGGGGCATCGTGGTGGGCGCCCGTACTTTCGGCAAGGGAACGGTGCAGGCGTTGACCAACCTCAGCCAGGGCCAGCTCAAATACACCATGGCCAAGTTCTACCGGGTATCCGGATTGGGTATGCAGCAACGCGGTGTGGAGCCGGACATCGTCTTCCCGGCGATCTACGATGTCGACAAGGTCGGCGAAAGCGCCATGCCCGACGCCCTTTCATGGGACATGATCCCGCCGATGTCGTACGCCGCCTTGCCCGACAACAGCGGGATCATTCACGACCTGGTGCCGCTGCACGATGACCGTGTGCGCCAATCGCCGGATTTCCGCTACCTGTTGGAGCGCCTGGAAGAGCAGAAGTCGAGCCAGCGAAAAACAGAGCTCAGCCTGCGCGAATCCGTTCGCCGGCGGGAGCGCAAGGAACTGGAAGAACGGCGGCTGAAAATGGAAAACGAGCTTCGATCTGCAAAAGGGGAGCCGCTCATCGGCTCGGTGGGCGAACTCGAGAAGCTGGACGAGGAAAAGGCGGCCAAGAACCTGGCCGCCGAGCCGGCCAAAGAGCCGGACGCCCTGCTGGAGGAGAGCGCCCAGCTGCTGACGGATTATATTTCCCTGTCGCGCCGCACCCTGGCCAAGACCCCCTGACCAGCGGCGCCTTGACACGCCGGCCCGGGCCCTTACCCTTTGTGTGAGTTGAATAGGCTTGACATCGGGTCCCCCGGAGCTTGAGCCGGCGCCGGTGAGAGCCGCGTCGCCCGTCACAAACCCAGGGCGGGCCGGAAAGGGGGATGAAATGAAGCCCGATACCCGCAGCAGACTGAAGACGGTCATGGATCTGGAAACGCTCAACGCGTCCAATGCCGAGGGGTGCCCGGCCTGCGGCCGTAAGTTCAACCTGGGCGACCCGGTGGTGCTGGCCTGCGGCGACTGGCCCGGAGGCCCGCGCTACGTCCACGAAAACGAGGCGGTCTTCGACCGCGCTTCCGGCGGCTACGTCGAGCGCAGCTGCCACCAGGCGCGTCTCAGATGACGTCCTCCCTGTAGAAATCGCGCGGCGAGAGGCCCTTGCCGGATTCCAGCACCGCGATCCACTGCCTTACCCTCTCCCTTCCATACGTTTCTTCCCACGCCGCGAGAATCCGGTCCAGCGGCACGTCGGCATAGGTGCCGTGATAATCCAAGTATTCCATGAACTTGCGGTGATCCCGGTTGTAGGCGTGAAAGATGGAATCGTGGATGCCGTCGAAATCCAGCGGCTCGACATGGTGGCGTTCGCACAGTTCGCGGTTGAACGCCGGGGTGGCGCGAACCCAGCGGCCGCCGAGGTGAAATTCGACGAATCCGTGATAGACGAACAGGTCCGTTCCGAGAAACTCGATGAGCTGGCGAGTGGCCAGGTGATTGCGCACGGTGGCGAATCCCTGGCGGCAGGGAATGTTCAGGGCGCGCGCGGCGCCGCACAGCAGCGACGCCTTGCTGACGCAATAGCCGCGGCCGGCGGCCAGTACCCGGCTGGCCTGGTAGTGTTCCGGGCGGTAAAACGGCGAATAGGGATCGTACCAGATATCGTCGCGGACCGCGTAATACACCGCCACCGCGGAGTGCAGGGGATCGTCTTCAGCACCGGCGCGGCGCGCGGCGCCGCGGGCGAAATCGACCACCTCCGGGTGGTCGCTGTCGATGACGGGGGTAGGGGCCAGAAATTCGGCCAGATTCGGCGGCTCGTTCATGGTGTGCGCAATTCCTCCGGGTGGCCAAGGGGGTGTCTCTGACGCGCGGTTGTCAGAACTATGACCCGTTACAGGTGGTTGACAGATGAACGTCGAACATCGAACTCCAACGTCCAACATCGGATGAGGATCGTTTTCTACCGA
>CAYPMU010000194.1:0-2331 GCA_964411975.1 uncultured Gammaproteobacteria bacterium
AGAAGACGGTGGTATGCAGCGACTGGTAGCCGTTCGGTTTGGGCACGGCGATGTAATCCTTGATGCGCCCCTTAAGCGGCTTCCACAGTTTGTGGATCAGGCCGAGGGCGGCGTAGCAATCGCCGACCTGGGGCACGATCACCCGCAGGGCGACGACGTCATGGATCTGGACGATGTCGCGGTTGTACTTCAGCAGTTTGCGGTAGAGGCTGTAGAGATGTTTGACCCGGCCTTCGATCCTCAGGAACGGGACGCCGGCGTCGCTCAGTTCTTTTTCGACCAGCTGGCGGATCTTCTCGATGTAGGATTTTTTGATCTTGATGGCCTTGGTCGCCAGGGCGGAGACCCATTCGTATTCTTTGGGCATGGCGTACTTGAAGGCCAGGTCCTCGATGCGGCTCTTGATCTCGTTCATGCCCAGGCGGTTGGCGATGGGGGCGTAGATCTCGAGCGATTCCAGGGCGATGCGCAGTCGTTTGGCCGGCGGCAGGGCCGACAGGGTCTCCAGATTGTGGATGCGGTCGGCGAATTTGATCAAGATGACCCGGATGTCCGACGCCATGGCCACGAACATCTTCCGGAGATTCTCCACGTAGCGGTCGATGCCGCGGTATTTGATCTTGCCCAGCTTGGTGATGCCGCCGACCATGGAAGCGATGTCGTCGCCGAAGTTCTTCTGGATGTCGGTCAGGGTCACGGCGGTGTCCTCGGGCACGTCGTGCAGCAGGCCGGCGATGACGATCGGCACCGGCAGCTTCATGTCGGCCAGTTGTTCGGCGGTCTTGAGGGAGTGGACGATGTAGGGTTCGTTGGACATTCTTTTTTGGCCGGCATGGGCCGTGTTGGCGTAATCGAAAGCCAGCCGGACCATGTCCAGGTCGGCTTTGGGCTGGTAAAGACGGATCTTCTTCACGAGATTGTCGGCTGATGCTTTCATAGGTCGGGCGCCGTGCGCCGGGCGCGGCGGAAGCCCGTAGGGATATGTTACCTTAATCCCGGCCTGATTTGAACTGGCGGCGGCCGGTGCGCCCGCCGGCCCGGCCGTCCGTAAACAAAATCGGCGGCCGAGGCCGCCGATCAGGCCGCAAAAGGTCAGCCTTTTTCCAGTCGGCGCTCGAAGTGGCACTCCTTGTTCGAACAGCGGACCATGTCGGCCTTGGCGAAGACCACCAGCGAACCGCAGTCCGGGCAGATCTCGCCCGTCGGCCGGGCCCACATGGCGAACTTGCAGTCCGGGTAGCGCGAGCAGGCGTAGAACATCTTGCCGCCGCGGGTCTTCTTCTCGACCATGTCGCCTTCCTTGCAGGACGGACATTTGACGCCGACCTTCTTGAGCAGCGGCTTGGTCGTTTTGCATTCCGGATAGTTGGAGCAGCTGATGAATTCGCCGAAGCGGCCGCGGCGGATCATCATGGACGATCCGCACTTCGGGCATTTTTCGTCGACCAGCTGCTTTTCCGCGGCGGCCGACTCCGATCCGGGCAGCGGCTTGGAGTTGCGGCAGGCGGGGAAGCCGGTGCAGGCCAGGAATTTTCCGTAGCGGCCGATCTTCACCACCATGGGTTTGCCGCATTTTTCGCAGACCTGGTCCGTCGCCTGCTCGGCCACGTCCTTTTTGGAGATCTCGCCTTCCTTGACCTTCAGGTTGGCCTCGAACGGCCCGTAAAAGTCCCGGATGACCGGCACCCAATCTTTTTTGCCGTCGGCGATCTCGTCCAGGCTTTCTTCCATGTGGGCGGTGAACTGGTAGTCGACCACGTTCTGGAAATGGGCCACCAGCAGGTCGCTCACCAGGAAGGCCAGTTCCGTGGGCTCCAGGCGCTTGTTCTCTTTTTTGACGTAGCCGCGGTCGATGACCGTGCTGATGGTCGGGGCGTAGGTCGACGGCCGGCCGATGCCGTTCTCTTCCAGCGTCTTCACCAGCGTGGCCTCGCTGTAGCGGGGCGGCGGCTCGGTGAAATGCTGTTTCGGAGCGACGGAGCGCTGTTCGAGTTCTTCGTCCTCCCTCAGGTCCGGCAGCAGGGCTTCCTTGACGTCGCTTTCATAGACCAGCAGGAAGCCGCGATAGGCGACGGTGGTGCCGTTGGCCCGGAAAGTATAGGTCGCCTGGCCGCCGGCGGCCGCGTCGATGTCGACGGCGGTCATGGCCAGCTCCGCGTCCGCCATCTGCGATCCCAGAGCACGGCGCCAGACGAGTTCATACAGTTTGCGCTGATGGTCGTCCAGGTATTTGGCGACGTCGTCGGGGTGGCGCCAGGCGTCCGTCTGACGTATGGCCTCGTGCGCTTCCTGGGCCGATTTGGACTTGGTCTTGTAGCGGCGCGGTTCGGC
>CAYPMU010000195.1:0-2314 GCA_964411975.1 uncultured Gammaproteobacteria bacterium
ATGACCAGGGCCGCGCCGGCGCCGATGATCACGGCGTCGAATTTATGCCATAGGGGCCGCAATGCCTGCCAATTTTCGCCCAGGACGTAGCCGACGTAGACCAGCAGATAGGACCAGAGCCAGGAACCGACGAAGGTCAGGATGGCGAACGGCCAGACCGGGATCTTCCAGATGCCGGCGATGAAGGAAATGAAGGTCCGGACCACAGGCAGCAGCCGTGAGAAAAAAGAAACGGCGTTGCCGAAACGGGAGAACAGCCGGTCGCCCTGCTGCAACTGCTTCGGTCCGATGAAGAACCAGCGGCCGTGTTTTTCCAGGAACGGGCGCCCGAAATGCCGCCCCAGCCAATAGGACAACAGCGAGCCCCAGAGGCAGCCGACGCCGCCGGCCAGCGCGGCGACATGGAAATTCATTTTCCCCTGGGCCGCCAGGAAACCGGCGAAAGGCAGGATGATCTCGCTGGGGATGGGGATATTGGCCGATTCCAGGCCCATCAACAGGACCACGGCGAAACTGCCGAAGGCCTGGATATTGGCCGTGACCCACTGGCTGACCGCGTCGAACATACGCGATGCATTCTAACGGATGGGGGACATCGGGACAAGTCCGACCCGTGAGCCGCGACTCCGGCCTGTTTCGCCGGAGACGGCGGTGCTATAATCCGGGATATGAACAAACGGGACCTGCTGGCGACAATTGAATCGTTATTGGAGCGTCGGGAGACCGGACCGATCAAGCAGCTGCTGGCCGGCCAGAATTTCCACGCCATCGCCGTGACCATCAACCGGCTGGCGGCCGGCCGGGCCGCGGTCTTCGGAACGCTGTCGCCGGAGATCCAAGCCGAAGTCGCCATCGCCTTGTCCGACCACAGCCGCGAGGACATCTTCGCCCGGATGACCGACGAAGCCATCGCTCAGTTCCTGCAGTTCAACGACGAGGACGACGCCGCCGACATCTTGCAGCAGTTGCCGGCGGAACGCCACGACCTCATCCTCGGCCGGATCAAGGCCGACAAGCAAGCCAAGATCGAGCATCTTTTCCGCTTCGCGCCGGAAACGGCCGGCGGCCTGATGGACCTCAACTTCATCATCGTCAAGCCGACCTATAGTTTCAAGGACGTGGCCGAGAAGGTGCAGAAACACTATGAAAAAGAGGGCAAGATACCGTTCATTATCGTCACTGACGAGAAAGGGCAGTTGCTTGGCTACCTGTCCTACCGGCAGTTGATCACCAGCCAGCCGTCGGGGCCGATCAGCCGGTTGGCGCGGCCGCTGCCGGTCGTGCCCTATCATCAGGATCAGGAAGAGGTGATGCATCTGGCCGGCGACGGCACGTCCGACATCATCGGCGTGACCGACGACGCCGGTCTGGTACTGGGCGTCGTCCACGTGCGCGACCTGGTGGATATCGCCGAAACCGAGGCCACTGAGGACGTCTACAGTTTCGCCGGCGTGCACCGGGACGAGGAACTCGGCGACCCGGCCCTGTCCAAGGTCAGGCGGCGCTGGGTGTGGCTGCTGATCAATCTGGGCACGGCCGTGCTGGCTTCTTTCGTCGTTTCGCTTTTTTCCGACTCCATCAGCGAGTTGGCGCTCCTGGCCGTCTTCATGCCCATGGTGGCCGGCGAGGGCGGCAATGCCGCCACCCAGGCCCTGGCCGTGGTCGTGCGCGGCCTGGCCATGGGCGAGGTCAGCTGGCCGGAAGCCCGGCGGGTGATCAAGCGCGAGGCCTTCGCCGGCGCCATGAACGGCGTGATCGTCGGTTGCGCCGCGGCGGGGATGGCCTTCATGTTCGACGCGCCGGTCGGGCTGGCGCTGGTCCTGGGTTTCGCCCTGATCGTCAACCTGTTCGTCGCCGGCCTGTTCGGGGCGGCCGTGCCTTTCGTCCTGAAGCGCCTGAAGATCGACCCGGCGACGGCCAGCTCCATCTTCGTCACCACCGCGACCGACGTTTTTGGTTTCCTGGTCTTCTTGGGACTGGGTACCCTGCTGCTGGTCTGAAGCGCGGACCGCGGCGTTTTGACCGCCGGCTCGGCGCGATCTGAAAATATATTCGTATGCGTTGGGACACCCCGACATCCGATGACCTTTTTCGGGCCATCCTGGGACTGAGGACGCTGGACGAGGTCAAGCGTTTTTTCCGCGATCTCCTGACGGAAGAGGAGATCGCGGAGTTCGCCAAACGTTGGCAGGCCGCGCAGCTGCTGGACCGCGGCCTGCCCTATCTGGCCATCGTTAAAAAAACAGGATTGAGTTCGCGGACCGTCGCCCGCATCGCCAAATGGCTGCGCAGCGGCCTCGGCGGTTACGCTCTG
>CAYPMU010000196.1:0-2303 GCA_964411975.1 uncultured Gammaproteobacteria bacterium
AGGCGTTCGAGAAGCCGGTCGACGATCTCCTGCGCGCTGCGCTTGCGGTGGGTACGGATGACCTCGAAAATACGATCCTTGCCGAAGCTTTCCCCCTGTTCGTTATGGGCCTCCCAGATCCCGTCGGTAAACAGGAGGACGATCTGCCCTCGGACAGCCCCTTTTTTAGATTGGCCTGAAAGACCCAGTCTTCGTCGACGCCCAGGGCGATGCCGGGGCCCTTGAGCTCCTCGAAGGCGTCACCGGCCGGATCGTAGAGCAGGGCCGGGTCGTGGCCGGCTCGCACCCAGCTCAGCTCGCCCCTTTCCGGGTCGACGGTCAGATAGAGGAGGGTCATGAATCGCCCCGAGGATTCGACATCGGCCGTGAGTTGGCGGTTGACGTCCGAGACCACCTGCGCGATGTCGCCGGGCAGGGCGGCGCGCTGGCGCAGAAAGGCCCGCGCGCTGGCCATGAGAAGGGCCGAAGCGATGCCGTGCCCGGTGACATCGCCGATGACCACCGCCAGCCGGGCCTGGTTCTCATCGGCCTGAACCGGGAAATCGTAGTAATCCCCACCGGTTTCATCACAATAGGTCATGCTCCCGGCGATATCGAGCCCCTTGACCCGCGGCGGCGACTTGGGCAGCAGGGTCTGCTGGACCTCGGATGCCAACTCGAGGGAAGCCTTGCAATACTGACGCTCCTCCAGGCCGACGATCATCAGGTTGAAGGCGGCGCCGAGGTCGCCCATCTCATCGTGGCGCCGGATGTCTACCCGGTGGTCGAAGTCCCCCCGCCCCAGCGCCTTGACGCTGGCCTGCAGCTGGCTGATGGGCCGTGAGAAGTAGAGGCTAAAGCCGAAGCTGACGATCACCCCCAGGGCGATAATGACCAGGGTCAGGGTGATCACTCCCATCTGCGCGCTGTGAACGCTCTCGCTGATGGATTGCTGGGAGACGGCGATGTAAACGTTGCCGAGGTGCTTGCCCTGCATGGTGATGGGTTGCTCGAAGAGAAAACACGCCTCGGCGCCCTTGCCGAAGGTGCCGATGCTCACGCTGTCGGACCGGCGATAGGCACTCAGGTCCGGCGGCGGTCGATAGGCGGTGCGCGAAGCCTGCAGCTTGCTGTCGGCGATGACTCGGTCGTCGCTGCCGGTGATCAGGGTGTAACTGACCTGTCGGTTGGAAGAGATGGCGTTGACCAGCTGGTGCAGCGAAAGCTCGTCTTCCGCCAGCAGTTTGGCCGGAATGTCGCGTGCGGCTACCCGAACAAGGGTCTCCCCCAACTCGATCAACTGTTCCAGAAACTGTTGGCGCTGCTTCTGCAGTATGTAGAGGCTGACCGAAGAGATGACCACGATGATCAGCAGGGAGGACAGAACGGCAAACTTGATGAAGATCGGTATGCGCAACCGCGAAGTGTTCACCACGGGCCCCCTTTCGTTGGCGTTTTCTTATAATGGGGCGCGTCGGCGGTGGCGTCAATCTGCAGTCGGAGAGGCGCCCGGCCAGCTGCGCGGCCGGACCGGGGGGGACCCGGCCCACGCCGGGTGGAACGGGCGCGCAGAAGCCGTTTGCTGGCAGGGCCGGAGAGCGCGGTTTTGAAGCGGCGGCCGCGGCCGGAGCGGCCGCCGGTCCGGATCTAAAACTTTGTCAAGGCAGCGTCCAGGTTGGCGACGATCGGCAGGAACGAGTCAAAGCCGGATATCTCAAACACCTCGCGCACGTAGTCCTGCATGGAGCACAGGATGAGCTGGCCGTTGTGACGCTTGAGGTCCTTGGTCGTCTTCAGGATGATCCGCAGCCCGGCGCTGGAAATGTATTCAAGGGCCTCGAAGTCGATGATCATGTTGACTGTGCCGTTGTTGATCGTTTCGGAGATTCGGTCTTCAAGTTCCGGTGAGGTGTTCGAGTCCAGCCGGCCGAGGACCTTGAACACGCTGGCCTCTCCCTGCTTTGTTTCGATGATTTCCATTCCCTTCCTCCATTGCTTAGATCGATGGCGTCCCCTTCTGAAAAGGCGCGGCTGCCGTCAGCCGTTGGGCTCGTTTCGGTCGTCGGCCGGCGCTTGAGACGAATGGCAGCCGACCTTTTTCACCAGCACCAGGACGTTTTTGCCTTTTTCTCTGCGGTAGACGATTTGATCCATGACCTTTTTGATGAGAAATATGCCCAGCCCGCCGATATCCCGGTCCTCCAGGAGGCACTTGACGTCCGGCGCTTCGGCGGTGGTGGGATTGAAAGGCTTGCCGTCGTCCTCGATGCGGATCTGCAGTGCGTCGCCGAGGCAGCTGATGTCGATGCGAACGACATGCTCTT
>CAYPMU010000197.1:0-2280 GCA_964411975.1 uncultured Gammaproteobacteria bacterium
TTCTTCCGGACCTTGTCGACGAGGCGCCGGACGAGCTTCTCTTGGGCCTGAGCGTTCATCACCGGGTAGCCGCGCTCGTCGTGCGTGAGCCCGGTCACGTGGAACCGGTAGCCCTGGCCGGCCCGGACCATTATCTTCGACAGGTTGCAGTAGTAGGTGGAGTAGACGGCGTTGTGGCGGACGGTGATCTTGTTGCCATAGGCCCCGCCCCAGCCGGCGAAGACCACTTTGCCGTCGCCTACCGTCCGGACCGGCGTGCCGATCGGCGCGGCATAATCGACCGCCCGGTGTCCGGTGCTGACGTTGAAGGCGCTGATGTAGCGCTGCCCGGTGGTGAATCCGGAGGAGATGTAGCGGAACTCGGCCGGCGTCTTCAGGAAGACGCGCTGGACGGAAGCGCCGTTCTCGTCGTAATAGCCCTCCTGGCCCGAGGCGTCCTTGAAAAAGAAGGCATAATGCGGCCCCTCATCGTTGACGTACTTCGCCGCCAGGATGTTGCCGGGCATGACGTACCGTCCGTCGAGGTAGCGCTCTTCGAAAATGAACCTGAACTTGTCGCCCTTGCGGACATCGAGCACGAAGTCGATCGTCCACTGGAAGACGTCGGCCAGCTCGATGACGGCGCGCTCGTCGATGCCCTGGGCCAGGGCGGCCTCGTATAACGACGTCTCGATCTCGCCTTCGACCGTCCGCTTCCTGGTTTCGTAAGGTATGGCCCGGCGTTCGGCGGCCCAGACGGCGGTCGCGCCCTGGCGGCTGACGCGCAGCGTCTCCTCGGTATCGATCTGGTAGGCCAGGCTGCGCAACCCGCCGGAATCACGGTCAAAGGTCAGGTCGATCGTCCGGCCGGCGCGGATGCGGGACAGGTCGTAGAGGTCCGCGGCGGCTTCGAAGATAGCCGATGCGTCGGCGTTGTCCACCCCGGCTTTCTCCATCAGGGGCCCGTAGGCGGCGCCGGCCGAAACCTCGACCTGGCGCGTGACATAAGGATACCGTTCCACGGTCAGGGCCACGGCCCGTTCCGCGCACGATCCGGCGTCCCGCAGCTGCCAGAGCGAATATGCCGCTCCGGACAGGGCGGCCAGGATGGCGACGGCGGCCAGCGGCCATTTGGGTAGGGGCGGCCGGGTGAATTTTTCGGCGTGGATCAGGCGCATGTCCTATACACTGCCAATTAAGAAGAAAAATGTAAACTGCCGCCCCAAAACAGAGCCGGTCTGACTTCATCTGCGCGTCAAAAAATGATATGATATATATCTAAGTAATAATTAGGTAATTTTATGCCCGAAGTCCAAAATAAGCTCAACAGCCACAAGATGTGCGTGGTGGTGGCCGTAGCCGCAATGGCCGTGTCAGCGCTCGTCACCTACGGCGTCCTCAGCCTGCGCGGGCCGTCAGGTCAACCCATCAGTGCCGCCGATTCTCCGCCGGGGCAGATCGCCCGGAACGAATCGGTCTATATCTTTGCCTCGTTCTACGCCGGCGGCGCCGGAGTGGAGCTCAGCGTCAAACAGGGTGAGGTCAACACCGTCATGCCGACGGCCTGTGAGATGAGTTTCCCGTATAAAGCGGAATGGACCGGCCAGAACCTGACGGCGGGGACTCCCCAGCCTGATCTGATACCGCTTTTGCTCTCCAGGGAGCTGCAACCGGGTACCAGGCTCGGCAATTTCGAACCGCCTATATTCTGCAATGGCAGTTATATCTACCGCGCCGAGGTCCTGAACTGAGTCGGGTTGAATTCGACCAAAAACCCCCTCCGCCCGGAGGGGGTTTTGATTTAACGCCAGTATTGAGCTTCGGCCGGCGGTTTGTTAAAGTGCGGCCAGTCCTTTCAACCTACGGAGTCGGACATGGGCAGGAAAACCTTCGAGTTCCGCCGGCATTCGGTCAAGGACGGGCCGGGCGGCGACGCCATCGGCCCGCGCGGCTACATCCTGGCCAGGCTCATCGCCAGCCGGGAGCTCTGCGGCCGCGATTTCCGCGGCTTCTTCGTCAGCACCTATTGGCGCACCGTCCAGACCATGGTCGCCTTCGCTGAAGGCGCCGAGGATTTCGCGCTGAAGTACCAGCCGGACCTCGCCCCGATCTACCTGGAGTGGCCGGAGCTCAGGCCGTTGTGGCGCGCCTGCCGCCAGGCCGAACTGCGCGGCGAAGACATGCTCCAGGCGGCGCTCCGCCACGACGCCGCCCTGACGCGGCGGGCGGCCGCGGCGGTCGCCGACCGGTTCCGCCAATGGGCCTGCTCGCTCGATGACGACAGGAACTATCTGGTCGTCG
>CAYPMU010000198.1:0-2267 GCA_964411975.1 uncultured Gammaproteobacteria bacterium
CGCAGAAGCGGGTGGCCTCGTGCGCGACCAGGCAGCGCCCGGTCTTGCAGACGGACTCCCGCAAAGTCTCGACGTCCAGCGGCATCAGCGTGCGCACGTCGATGATCTCCGCGCTGACCCCGGCCCGTTTGGCCGCCGCCTGGGCAACGTGCACGATCGTGCCGTAGGTAATGATGGTGAGATCGGAACCTTGCTCGACCACCTCGGCTTTGCCCAGGGGGACCGTGTAGTAACCCTCAGGCACCTGGCCCTTGGGGTGCGCCGCCCAGGACACTGCCGGTTTATCCGGATCCCCGTCGAAGGGCCCGTTGTAGATGCGCTTCGGCTCGAAGAACACGACCGGGTCGTCGGACTCGATCGCGCTGATCAGCAGGCCCTTGGCGTCGTATGGATTGGACACCATCACCGTCTTGACCCCCGAAATGTGCGTGAATATCGCCTCGGGGCTCTGCGAATGGGTCTGGCCGCCGCGGATGCCGCCGCCGCAGGGCGTGCGGATCGTCACCGGCGAGAAGAATTCGCCGGCGCTGCGGTAGCGCAGCCGCGCGAGTTCGCTGACCACCTGGTCGAAACCGGGGTAGATATAATCGGCGAACTGGATTTCGGCCACCGGCCGCAAGCCGTTGACGCCGAGGCCGATGGCCACGCCGATAATGCCGCCCTCGGCGATCGGCGCGTCGATCACGCGGTGTTCGCCGTATTTCTCCTGCAGGCCGTCGGTGCAGCGGAACACGCCGCCGAAATACCCGACGTCCTGGCCCAGCACGACTACGGTGGGGTCACGCCCGAGCATGACATCGTGGGCCGAGTGAATGGCCTGGATCATGTTCATCTGGCGGGAGCCCGGATTCATCTGGCTGACGGCTGACTTTTCCGCGCTCATCCCTGCCGCCTCTGCATGGCCAGCAGCTTGTCGCGTTGCGCGGCCAGGTAGTCCGGCATTTCCGCGAATACGTCCTCGAACATCAGCGATACGTCGAGGAAGGGCGGGTCGGTCAGGGAGCCGTAGGAAATGGCTTCCTTCCAGGCCTCGGCAACCAGGGTCTTCATTTCCTCCTCCAGCGCTTTGTGCTGTTCGTCGGACCAGTGGCCCAGCCTGGCCAGGTGCTGCTTCAACCGCTCGACCGGGTCGCCCAGCGGGAAGGCCTTCCACTCGTCCTTCGGCCGGTAGCGCGAGGGGTCGTCGCTGGTGGAGTGCGCGCCGCCGCGGTAGGTGACCAGCTCGATCAGGGTCGGGCCTCCGCCCGCGCGCGCCCGGGTGGCTGCCCAACGGGTGACGGCATAGACCGCCAGCAGGTCGTTGCCGTCGACGCGAATCCCGGGAATGCCGAGCCCGAGGCCGCGCGCGGCGAAAGGCCTGCGCTCGCCGCCGGCGAAACCCTGGAACGTGGAGATGGCCCACTGGTTGTTGGTCACGTTCAGGATGACCGGCGCGTTGTAAACGGCGGCAAAGGTCAGGGCGTAGTGGAAGTCGGCCTCGGCGGTGCTGCCGTCGCCCACCCAGGAAGCGGCGATGTGGCGCTCGCCCTTGATCGCGGCGCCCATGGCCCAGCCGACCGCCTGCGGGTACTGGGTGGCCAGGTTGCCGGAAATCGTGAACAGGTTCTTCTTGCTGTTCTGGTAGAAGATCGGCATCTGGCGGCCCTTGCACATGTCGCGGCTGTTCGACAGGCACTGGCACATCATCTCGACCAGGCCGGTGCCGCGCATCAGGTAGAGACCCTGGTTGCGGTAGGCGGGGAACAGCATGTCGCCGTCCTCGAAGGCCAGCCCGGCGCCGATCGACACCGCTTCTTCGCCCAGCGACTGGATGTAGAAAGTGACCTTGCCCTGGCGCTGCATGCGTTGCATGCGCTCGTCGTAGGCCCGGTTCAGGACCATCCAGCGCAGGGCCTTGACCAGGGTTTCCGTGTCGAGCCCGGGATCCCAGGGGCCCTTGGCCACGTGGTCGTCGTCCAGCACGCGCACCAGTTTCAGCGCCAGGTGCTCGATATCGGCCGCCCGCGCGTCGGTCGCGGGCCGGTCCACCTCGCCGGCCGGCGACAGCTTGAGGTAGCTGAAGTCCGGCTTGTCGCCGGGCCGGGCCGTGGGGCGTGGAATATGGAGGTACGGCTGCTTGCTCATGTCCTGTGTATTCCTCGCTTCGGTCGTCCTGTTCCTGCGGCGCTGATCAACGCCATCGCCCGGCCGGTCGGCGGGCGCAGGTTTGGCATTTTACAACGGTTCAATACGTAATTTCCCGGTTGTATTGTGGCCCGCACGCTCAC
>CAYPMU010000199.1:0-2257 GCA_964411975.1 uncultured Gammaproteobacteria bacterium
CGACCGGATGGCCGCGTCTCCTGCCCCCGCCGTGAAAAAAACGGCCAAGGCCCCGGAGACCATAAATCAAGCTGAACCGTCGCTGTCGCGCGGTTGACCTATGCGCCGCAACCCGGCCTTCAGGACGATCATCGCGTCGATGCTCACGGCGGCCCTGGCCGCCTGTGTCGCTTTTCCGGCCGCCGCGGCCGACCGCGTGCCCGAAGACCCCTACTTCTCCGACCTGTGGTTCCTGAAGCACCTCGGCGTGCCCGAAGCCTGGAACCGCACGCTGGGCTTCGAAGGTCTGCCGGTGGCGGTCATCGACAGCGGCGTGGACATCGACCATCCCGACCTCAAGGACAATGTCTGGCATAATCTCCGGGAAACCCCCGGCAACGGCGTCGACGACGACGGCAACGGCTACGTCGACGATTTCAGCGGCTGGGATTTCATCGCCAACGACAACGACCCGCGACCCGACATCAGCGGCGATTACACCAAACTCGGCGCCAACCACGGCACCATCAACGCCGGCGTCATCGCTGCCCGCGGCGACAACGGCCGGGGCGTGGTCGGCGTCACCTGGCAGACGTCCATCATGGCCCTGCGCGCCCTGGATTCCGACGGCGGCGGCGATCCGGCCGACATCGTCCGCGCCGTGGAATACGCCGTGGCCAACGGGGCCAAGGTCATCAACCTGAGTTTCGTCGGCTCGTCCCGGGACGCGATCCTGGCCATCGCCCTGCGCCGGGCCTACGACGCCGGCGTTTTCGTCGTCGTGGCCGCCGGCAACGCGCCGGACGGACAGTCGGCGGTCGATCTGGACCGCGACCCCCTGTATCCCGTGTGCCTGGACAAGGACGCCGACGAGAACTACGTCTACGGCGTGACGGCCACCGATGAAGCCGACAAAAAAGCCTCCTTCGCCAATTACGGCGCCGGCTGCGTCGACATCAGCGCGCCCGGCACCAGGGTGATCGCCGCCCAGTTCTACCGCCCCTCCAGCAAGGATTTCGAGCTTCCCTACGGCGGTTATTACAACGGGACGTCGCTGGCCGCCCCGATCATCTCCGGGGCCGCGGCTTTGATCAGGTCGATCGACCGCAGCCTGACCCCGAAGCAGGTCACCAACATCCTCACTCAATCAGCCGTGAATATCGACGGTCTGAACCCGGGTTTCTACGGCAAGCTCGGCCGCGGCCGGGTCAATGTCGCGGCGGCCGTCGAACTGGCGATCAGCTCCCAGCGAGCGGCGCCGGAACCCGGACCCGAGACCACGGCTTCATTGCTTGCCGCGGGGTCGGCGCAGCGCGTCATCGTCGCGGCCGCCGGACCGGGGTGCAAGCCGGAGATCCGGCTGTTCACCCCGACGCGCTGTTCATCCGCGGCTTCGAGGCCTTCCCGACGGCTTTCCGCGGCGGCGTCGACCTGGCCATCGGCGACTTCGACGGCAACGGCAAACAGAGCATCATCGCCGGAGCCGGTCCGGGCGGCGGGCCGCATGTCCGCGTCTTCAACGTCAACACCCAGGCCATCGGCGGATTTTTCGCCTTTGACGGCCGTTTCCGCGGCGGCGTCAGCGTCGCCGCCGGCGACATCGACGGCGACGGCCGGGACGAGATCATCGCCGGCGCCGGCCCGGGCGGCGGGCCGCATGTCCGGTTCTTCGAAGCCAATGGCGGCGTCACCGGCGGCTTTTTCGCCTTCCCCCAGAGTTTCCGCGGCGGCGTCAGCGTCGCCGCCGGCGACATCGACGGCGACGGCTTGGACGAGATCGTCGTCGCGAGCGGCGCGGGCATGCCGACCACGGTCCGCGTGTTCGACCGGCAGGGCCGCTTGCTCGGCGAGTTCCGGCCTTTCGGCGACGGCCATCGGTCCGGCGCGGCGGTCTCGGTCGCCGATACGGACGCCGACGGCCGCGCCGACCTGGTGCTGACGCCGCTCCGGTCCGGCACGGGCAAGGCCGGCGTGTTCAACGTGAACGGGGAGCGGCTGCTGGCGCCGGCTTGGAGCGGTCCGGCCATGGTCAGCCGTCCCGCGGCGGCATCCGCGGCGGCTCCGGCTCTGATGGACGGCGCCGCCGGATCCGCGCCGACCATCACCCTGAGTTCTCCCGGGTCCTCCCCGGTGGAGTTCTTCGCCTTTGAACAAGCCTTCGCCGGCGGCGTCCGCCTCGGCGTCATCGAATAGGCCGGGGCGGCCCGTCCGCCGCGGAACTTGACCAGGCCAATACCATGTTCGGACCGATCGGTCACATCCGGGAAAAGATCAGGTG
>CAYPMU010000200.1:0-2239 GCA_964411975.1 uncultured Gammaproteobacteria bacterium
GGCCGACCTCGTGGGCAAGGTCGAGGCGGGCATCCCCGAGGACGACCCCCGCAACCCCGCCGTCATCGCCGACAACGTCGGTGACAACGTCGGCGACTGCGCCGGCATGGCCGCCGACCTCTTCGAGACCTACGCCGTGACGGCCATCGCCGCCATGCTGCTCGGCTCGCTGGTCTTCGGCACGGACAAGGCCGTCCTCTTCCCGCTGGCCCTGGGCGGCGTCTCCATTGTCGCCTCCATCGTCGGCAGCTTCGCCGTCCGGATCGGCGCCGGCAAGAACATCATGGGCGCCCTCTATAAGGGCCTGATCGTCGCCGCTCTCGGCGCCGCCGTGCTGTTCTATCCCGTCACCTCCTGGCTCATGGGCGACAACGGCCTCTTCGGCGTCGGCCGCCTCTACGCCGCCGCGCTCATCGGCCTCGCCGTCACCGGCCTGATCGTCGTCATCACCGAGTACTACACCGGCACCAAGTACGCCCCGGTCAAGAACATTGCCTCCGCTTCGCAGACCGGCCACGGCACCAACATCATCGCTGGTCTCGGCGTCTCGATGAAGGCGACCGCTCTGCCCGTGCTGGTCATCTGCGCCGGCGTCCTTGGCGCCTTCGCCCTGGCCGGCATCTACGGCGTCGCCGTCGCTTCCATGGCCATGTTGTCCATGACCGGCATCGTGGTGGCCATCGACTCCTTCGGCCCGATCACCGATAACGCCGGCGGCATCGCCGAAATGGCCGGCCTGCCGGAAAGCGTCCGCGCCGTCACCGATCCGCTGGACGCCGTCGGCAACACCACTAAAGCCGTGACCAAGGGTTATGCCATCGGTTCCGCCGGCCTGGCCGCGGTCGTGCTCTTCGCCGCTTATACCGAAGAACTGGCCAAACTCGGCCGAAATTTCACCTTCTCGCTGTCTGAACCCAAGGTCCTGATCGGTCTGTTCCTGGGCGGCCTGATCACCTATCTCTTCGCCTCCATCGCCATGGAAGCCGTCGGCCGGGCCGCCGGCGCCGTCGTCGAGGAGGTCCGCCGCCAATTCCGCGAGATCCCGGGCATCATGGAAGGCACCGGCAAACCGGACTACGCCAAATGCGTCGACATCGTCACCAAGGCGGCCATCAAAGAGATGGTCGTCCCGGCCCTGCTGCCGGTGGCCGCCCCGGTCGTCGTCGGCCTGGTCTTCAAGAGCCTGCTGGGTCCTGAAGCGCTCGGCGGCATGCTCGTCGGCGCCATCGTCACCGGCCTGTTCGTGGCCATCTCCATGACCACGGGCGGCGCCGCCTGGGACAACGCCAAGAAATACATCGAGGCCGGCCACTTCGGCGGCAAGAAGTCCTTCGCCCACCAGGCCGCCGTCACCGGCGACACCGTCGGCGATCCTTACAAGGACACCGCCGGCCCGGCCATCAACCCGATGATCAAGATCCTGAACATCGCCGCTTTGCTCATAGTCGCTTTGATGATATAGACGACGCGGGATCAAAAAAGCCGCCTGCTCAGGCGGCTTTTTTGTCGGTCGATAATTAGGTTCAGAAGGTGCTAGTGGCCCTGAACGTCAGGGTTTCGGTGTAGTCGACGGCGGCCGGGGTAGTCGAGGCGATGGCAGCCTTGACCAGGAGGTCGACGGTTTCGAAGGACTTGCCGTCGGCCGGGTCGGCGTTCGTGTCAGCCAGGGCCTGGAAGGAGGTGGGGACGCCGCCGACTTGGTCGCTGCCGCAGGCGCCGTTATAAGGGGCCGTTTTGTTGATGACCGAGAGCGGCGTGGTGGCGTCGACCGCCGTGCCGGAGATGCAGAGGCCGAAGCCTTCGGTGCCGGCGCTGAGAGCGACTGCCGCGCCGCCGTAGGCGGTGGCGATGGTGTGGCTGACCTGGGAACTCAGCAGGCCCCCGTTGGCTCCTTTGAGCTGAATGACCGCTCCCCCGTCGGCGTTGGTCTCGAGCTTGAGGCAAATATGGTCGGCGCCGGTCTTGACCGTGGCGGAGTCGAGAGCGCCGAGGGCGATCGCGCCGCCGCCGCCTGAGGCCGCGGCGCAGGAGGCATTCACGCCCACGTCGAAGGTCATGACCTGCTGGATGTCGGCGGTGACGTTGATCTGGTCGGAATCGATGATGTATACGACCGCTGAACCGGGATCGTCATTCAACCAGGAGACAACGTATGACCCGGCCGCCGCAGGATTTGTGACCACGGCGCCGGTAAGCGAGACCGCCCCGGAACAGGCATGTTTTTCGGCGGTGAGAGTTT
>CAYPMU010000201.1:0-2238 GCA_964411975.1 uncultured Gammaproteobacteria bacterium
CGATCACATCATCGACCTGGGCCCCGAGGGCGGCGACGGCGGCGGCCGGGTGGTGGCTACGGGCACGCCGGAGGAAGTGGCCAAATACGCCGATACCTTCACGGCCAAATATCTGAAGCGGGTGTTGTAGGCGCAGAGCTTTCCCGGACGAGACCCCGTCACCGCGTCCGAAGCAAGTTATTTCTTAGCTGACCGTCTGACTCTCGGAAACGCCTCGCCCGCTCGGCTCTCCCCGTTGCGAACGCCGTCCGGACGGCGAACGACGCGGTGAGGGGTTGTCAACTGTAGCGAAATTTA
The DNA here is from genome assembly GCA_964411975.1 of uncultured Gammaproteobacteria bacterium. GTDB lineage: Bacteria > Patescibacteriota > Patescibacteriia > SG8-24 > SG8-24 > CAYPMU01. The sequence goes on from CAYPMU010000201.1 coordinate 298, forward strand.
CATCGTCCCGCATTCGCGTGACTCGTAAATTTCGGACGTTGACAAAAAAACGGGCACCGAAGTCGGTGCCCGTTCGCGTCTAGAAGCCGAATTTCTTTCCGTCGACGCGGATCGTAACGGCCCGGGCCGGTTCGGCCTTGGCCTCCTCGTCGCTGCGGACGATGCGGTCGAACAGCTCATCGACGCCCGCTCCGGCCTCGCCGCCGAGGTCCTCGCTGGAGAACCAGCGTTCGCCGATCCTGGGAGCGGCCGGCAGTTCTCCGTCGGCCGGCGGAGCGAAGTCCTCGTCATCGAGTTCGATGACGATCTCTTCGTCCAGCAGCGGCCGGCTCGTGTCGAAGACCGACGTGTCCGCGACGAAGTCCGACCACTGGTCCGGCCGGTCCGGCGGCTGTCCGCCTTCGGTCGGGTACTTCTCGATGACCATGGCGGTCGGCGCGGCGTCGCCATTATCCGTCGGCGGCAGCTCGATCGCATGCGGCCGCTCGAAGAAGGGACGGCGGTGGCCGGTGAACCGGCGTTCGTCGCCGTGGACCGGGCTGTTCCGGGGGCGGCGTCCGACTGGCTGGCCGTCCCGGGCGATCATCAGGAACTTGTCCAGCTGGCGTTCGCTGGTGCCGATGTCATTGAGCCTGAATCCGCCCGATCCGGCGATCATCTTGATGCGGCGGACCATTCCCGGGACCTGTTGGAGCGGCAGAGTGGCTTGGGGCAGGATACAGGCCCGGCGGACCTCCATCAGCATCTGCCGCGCCCTGTCCCGGTACTGGCGGAGACGTTTGACGCGGCGAACATGTCTGATGCTCAGCAGGCCGGAAGCCAATGCCGTTACGGCAACGCCGGCCAGGATCGTCCAGACCGGAAGCTCGCAGCAGGATTGGTTGAAAAAGGACATTGGTACCTCCCAAACCGATACAAAACGGTTTTATTCGTGTCGGGAAAGCGACAGGGGAACTTAGCTTGTTTTACGCTAATTGTCAAGACCGCCGCCGGCCCGGCTCCGCTTTGAGCCGGTCGGCCGGCCAGGCCGTCAGCCTTGAAGCCGGGCCCCCGTTATGACAAGATGCCGTTATTATCCGCGGTTTGAACGTCCCGGCGCCGTGCCGGTCTGAACCATGAGCATTCCCGCCTCGGTCAAGATAAAGAACGGCCAGTTGCCGCCTTCTCCCGGCGTTTACCTGATGCGGGACGCTTCCGGTGAGCTTTTGTATATCGGCAAAGCGACCTCGCTCCGGTCGCGGGTGTCGAGCTATTTCGTCCGGCCGGCCGACGCGCGCATTGCCCGGATGGTTTCCCGGATAGCCGGCATCGATTATCTGGAGACCCCGACGGCCATCGAGGCCCTGATCCTGGAGGCCAAACTCATCAAGAAATGGCAACCGCCGTTCAACGTGATGGAAAAGGACGACAAGAGCTTCATCCACCTGGCTTTCACGCGCGAGGATTATCCGCGTCCGGTGCTGGTCAGGGGCTACGAGCTGGCGCGTCTGCCGAAGAAGAATTTCCTCAAGACCTTCGGCCCGTTCCATTCGGCCGCGTCGGTGCAGGCCGCGCTGGACACGCTGCGGCGGTCTTTTCCCTGGACGCTTTGCCGCCCGCCGCAACCCGGTCGTCCGGCGTCCCGGCCCTGCTTTTACCGCCACCTCGGGCTTTGCCCCGGGGTCTGCACCGGCGAGATCGCCCCGGCGGCCTATCGCCGCATCATCCGCCAGCTGATGCGTTTTTTCGCCGGCGGCGGGCGGGCGGTGCGCCGCGATCTGGAGAAGGCGATGAAAGCCGCCGCCGCGTCGCAGAGCTTCGAGGAGGCGGCCGCTTTGCGGGACCGCCTCCGCGCCCTGGAACACGTCCAGGATATCGCCGTTCTGAAGAGCGATGACGCCGCCCTTAACGAGTTCATCGACGTCTACGCGGCCATTCCCGGCGCCTGGGTGTCGATCCACC
>CAYPMU010000202.1:0-2237 GCA_964411975.1 uncultured Gammaproteobacteria bacterium
GCCTTCGGACTGGATCTGGATGGTCGGGTAGCCGAAGCGCGAAGTGAATTCCAGCGGGTAGATGCCGTTGCCGTTGACGATGCAATTGATGTCGATGTAACCGACGTATCCGGCCTTCTTCAGCGCCGGAGCCATACGGCCGAGCGTCTGGCGGAACAGGTGGTTGGGCGGCACCCAGAACATCAGCGTGCCCATCTCGCCGGTGAACGGTCCGATGTCGCCGGGGAAGAGACGTTTGTGCTCGAAATTGACGTTGATCGGGTAAATGAAACGTTTGCCGTTGAAGAAGGCCCCGACGGCCACCTCGACGCCGTTGACGTACTTCTGCAGCAGGAAGGCGCGGCACTTCCTCTGGAGCACTTCCTGGTTCTTTTCCAGATGCTCCAACAGGTCGGAAGCGTCGTCGTACTGCCCGATGAAGATCAGGTCCTTGGCCTCGGAACCGACGTGGCCGCTGGGCTTGAAGACGTAGCGCGTACGATGCCGCTTGATGAAGGCCAGCGCCTCGCCGTAATCGTAGAACTGCCAGCTCGGCAGGACGTTGACGCCGTATTTTTTCATCTCGGCCTGGCCGAACTCGCGGTTGACCTCGAGCTTGTCGGTATAGCCGCTGCCCCCGACCACGGCCTTGCCCTGGCGGCGCAAACGGTCGGCTTCGGCGCCGAAATTGTCGTCGTCGAAGACGATGACGTCGGCCCATTTGACCCAGGGCTTCCAGGTGCCGACCCGCTCGATGAAACCATCGAAGACGTCGGCGTCGGCACGGTCGCGGCAATACATCTTGACCCGATGACCTTCCCGGGCCGCCTGCCAGGCCAAGTCGCCGTTAAGCGCCTCGTCGGAGACGAAAAGGAATTTCTTCGGGCGCTTGCCCATGAGATTTCTGATGCCGTGTTTGGTGATCATGAGTACATTGTATCGCACCGGCGGCGCCGCGCCAAGACCGGACGCGCCGGTCGGCGGCGTCGGCGGTCCGTTATTTCGCGTCGCCTCCACCGGTCATCCGCCGCAGGCGCTCTCGCCGGCCAGGCGGCCGGTGGCCCAGGCGGATTGCAGATTGAAACCGCCGGTAAAACCGTCGATGTCCAGTATCTCTCCGGCGAAGAACAGGCCGGGCGCGACCATCGACCCCATGGTCCGCTGGTCGACGTCCCGGAGGTCGACGCCGCCGGCGGTGACGAACTCGTCGCCGGCACCGCGGCCGACGACACGCAACGGGACGCGTTTGAGCCAGCCGGCGATCTTGGCCAGGTCTTTCTTCGAGATCTGCGCCGCCTGTGCGCCGGCCGCCACCGCCGTTTCGCGGCACGCCACCTCGGCCAGCGACCGGGCCGTCAAAAAATCCAGGACATTCACCAGATTCTTTTTGGGACGGCCGGCGGCGGCCGCCCGGATCCGTTCCAGCAAAGCGGGGGCGGTCAGGTCGGGGAACAGGTCGATCTCCAGCTTCAACGGACGCTGCCGGTCGATCTTCCGGAAGGCTGCCAGACTGGACACGGCGAACACCGCCGGACCGGACAGGCCGCGGTGGGTGAACAAGAACGGCCCGGTATACGAATACGCGGGATCGACGGTGCGGATCAGGGCTTTCTCGAAGGACAGCCCGGACAATTTCCCGGGCCAGGATTCCAGCGTATCGAACGCGCTCAGGCTGGGCGCCAAAGGCGTGATCCGGTGTCCCAGCGACTCGGCCCAGGCATACCCGTCGCCGGTCGAGCCGGTCCGGCGAAAAGCCTGGCCGCCGGTGGTCAAAATCACCCGTTCCGCCTTCAGTGTTTCGCCGCCGCCGAAACTGACCGTAAAACCGGACCCGGACCGCTCGATGCCGGCGACCGGACGGCCGAGCATGAGCCTGACCCCGGTCCGGCCGAACAGAGCCTCAAAAACGCCGACGATGTCGCGCCCGTCGTCGGAACGAGGAAAAACACGGAGATCCTCCTCGGTCTTGAGGAGCACGCCGTGGTCCTCGAACCAGGCCCGGACCGCCGCGGGAGGAAAACGGCGCATAGCCGAATTCAGGAATTTGCCGCCGCGGGGATACCTGGCCAGGACCGACCGGATATCCTCAATGCCGGTGGTGACGTTGCAGCGCCCGCCGCCGGAGATCATGACCTTGCTTCCCAGCCCGGGATTTTTCTCGATGAGGACGGTTTCTCCGCCGCAACCGCTTTCCGCGGCAGCCGCCGCGGCCATGAGGCCGGCGGCGCCGCCGCCGATGATGGCGATCTTCATAGGAT
>CAYPMU010000203.1:0-2231 GCA_964411975.1 uncultured Gammaproteobacteria bacterium
CAGGCTGTCGGCGCCTTTCGCCGCGTCGGTCTCCACTGCCTATGAGAAGTCGCTGGGGGATTTCGCCGCGAAAAAACCGGTCTGGACCGGCAATCCGGTGCGGGAGGAGCTGTTCGCGGGTTCGCGCGACGAAGCCGGCCGGATCTTCGGTCTGGAGCCGGGGTTGCCGGTCGTCCTGATCATCGGCGGCGGCACGGGGGCTTCGGTGATGAATGACCTGGTGCGCCGAGCCGCCGGAGAACTGACCGGCTCGGTCCAGCTGATCCACCTGACCGGCCAGGGCAAGGCGGCGCCTCTGCCCGGGGCTTCGCCGCGCTACCATCAGCTGGAATTCCTGACCGGCGACATCCGGCACGCTTACGCCGCCGCCGATCTGGTGATCACCCGCGCCGGGATGGGCGTGCTGACCGAATTGGCCGCTCTGGGTCTGCCGGCGGTCATTTTGCCGATCCCGGGGACGCACCAGGAGGAGAACGCCGCCTTTTTCGCCGCCAAGGCGCAGGCGCTGGTCATCGACGAGAGCCGGATATCGCCGCGGCAGTTCGCCGCCGCCGTTCTGGGGCTGCTCGGAGACCGGACCCGCCTGGAGGACATGAGATCGGCCATGCGGCGGCTCAGCAAGGCCGACGCCGCCCAGGCCGTGGCCGGCCTGATCCTCGGCGCCGCGGGCGGGTCAAAAGTCGGCTGAGGCCGTCATCTTGACAAATGCCGTCGATGTTGTTAGGGTCCAAAGTCGCTCTAAAGCATGGAGGTCCTTTATGACCATGAAAGAGTGGAAGAAAAGTTCATTGTACCGGCCGCGGCCGATCGCGCCGGAAGACGCGGCCCTCATGGAGGAGATGCTGGCCGGGATCCGGTCCGTCCGTCCGTCGGGACCCGTCGACGAAGAAAAGCCGCGTAAGCCGGCGGCCGAAGCCGCCCAGGCCGGCTGACCGCCTTGATTGTCAGCACTTGACCGCCATGATATATTGAGCCTGCTCCGGCTCAATTTTTTAATGTTTTTTTATGACCACCGTCGATAACAGGGAACAGGGCGTCGAGATGGAAGCTGACTCACGGGAAGTGTTCCAGGAGATACTTAAATTGCACGAATCGGCCCGCACCGAACAGAAGGAGCGTGGTGCCGGTTGGCTCGAACAGCGCATCAATGAACTGCCGGACGGCGCCAAGAAGGAGATCCGCGATCTCGACAAACAGCTGGCCGACGACGGAGTGCCCGAGGAGAAGCGCGGCAAATACATCGACCGGGAGATCGTCAGGTTCGAGCAGAATTTCGTCGAAAAGCGTTTCACCGTCGGCAACAACGAGCGCATGCTCAAGGAGGAATACAGCAAAGGCAAGGCCATCGAGTGGGTGAAGAAGCTGCTGGACGAGAAACCGACGCTGGAGGACCTGGACAAGGTGGCCCGGCTGAGCTTCGACGCCAACGGCCTGAAGGCCGTCAACGACCTGTCCGGATCGCACGAGAAAGGCACCGAATACCTGAAACGCATCGCCGACGTTTTCCATTCCAAGGAGGGTCCGGCCCGCGAACTGGCGGCCGGGATGGGCATCACCGAGATCCTGCCGGTGACCGGCGGCGGCGACGAATACAGCATCATGGTCCGGGCGGACAAGCCGCTGAAGCCCGAGGACCTGGACAAGCTGTTGTGGGAATATTCCAAAGCCATCGACGACCTGGACGTGGCCGACCTCGTCGATTTCAGCGACCAGGACACGCAGCTGCGCTACCTGGGCATCTCGCGCAAGGAGTTCGGCACTTACAGCGAGGACAAGAAAAAGGAAACATTGGATCAGGTCCGCCGGGAGATACCGGCCGGGTTCAAGATGCGGGCCTCGGTCGGCGCCGGCGCGGCCACGCTGCGGCAGGGCTACCTGCACGCGCTGAAAGACCCGCGCGGCGGCAAGCGTTTGACCAGGGAAGACAAGGATTACGACAAGGTCATCGCCAAGATGGTCGGCGGCACCTGGGACGTGTCGGACGAGTCCGAGATGGAGAACAAGAGCAGCTTCAAGGAGGCCTTGCGCGCCCCTGATTCCGCAGCCGAGGACAAGTTCTATTCCAAGGTGCTGGCCCGGACCACGGAGGTCAGGATCATGGAGAATAAGTTGAACGACGCCTACGACAGGTTGCGGGTGATGAACGAGGTCCAAAATGACGTGGCCAAACTTGAACTGTTGCGCGGATCGCTGGGCGACGCCGACGTCGACAGGAACATCCGGGAGTTGGT
>CAYPMU010000204.1:0-2228 GCA_964411975.1 uncultured Gammaproteobacteria bacterium
CGCATCCGGTTGCGCTCCTGGTCTTCCAGCGCCTGCCCTTTCTCGAAGCGTCCGGCCGTGACGGCGATGAGGATGGCCGCTTCCTTGGCCTGATCGGCGCTGAGTTCCGGCCGTTCGGCTTTTATCTTGGCCAAAGCCGCCCGGTAGAATTCCGGATTGACCGCTTTCAGCGAAGCCTCGAATTTATCCAGCGACTTCTCCTTGCCATCCTCGACGCGCTGGCCCTGTTCGCGGAAGGCCTTGACCTGCTCCACCAGTTTCTTCGAACTGTTCTGGCGGATGGCATTGGAGACCAGGGCGCTGATGGCTTCAGCGTTCAGGACGGTCTTCACGATCTCGGCCTGCTTGGCGGCGCGGAGCGCGTCGAACTTCTTGGTATTGGGCCCGCCCAGGCCGACCTTCTCCAGCATTTTCTTGCCCCAGGAGGAATTCTCGACCAGCCGCCAACCGGCCATGGCTCCGCCGGCGGCCACGGCCGCCAGGCCGCCCGATCCGACCAGGGCCGCCGCGCCGATGCCGGCGCCGATGCCCAACCCCAGATTCAGGGCCACTTTCTTCATGATCGGCCCGGCGAACACCGAGACCTTTTCCTTGAAAGAAAGGCTCTCCATGATCTTGGCCGCGACCTGCTTGTCCAGGGTCTGTTTCAAGGTCTCCCGCAGGGCGGCCACGGTCTCGGCCTTGACCTCGGCCAGCCGCTCTTTGGCCTCGCTGCCGGCGGCCACCTTGTCGATCTGCTTTTCCAAAAATTCTTTGACCTTAGCCTCGTCGCCCTCGCCCAATAATTTATGCAGTTCTTTGACGTCTTTACGGTCGAGCGTCTTGAGGATCTCGGCCGGGGCCACGTCCACGAAACCTTCTTTCTTCAACAATTCGGCCGCAGCTTTTTCCGCGGCTTTCTCCGTCGCGGCCCCGTCCGGCTTTTCCGCGGCCGGTTTTTCGGTCCGGGATTTGGCCTCCGGCTTCTGCAGCTTCTGCCATTTCTGCGTCTCAACCTCCAGTTCCTGATCGATCTGCCGCCGCCTTTCCGGAGACGCGCCCTTGCGTTCGGCCTCCAGCTGCCGCAGCTTTGCCTCCAGTTTCCGGGTTTCGGTCGGCGGCTTGCCCTCGGGTTTGGCCGCCGGCGCGGACTCGGCCACTACCGCCTTCACTTCGGCGGCTTCGGCGGCTCGGGCCGTGGCGGCTTCGGCGGCGATCGCCTTGTTCTCTTTCGCTTCCGCGGCGGACAGCTCCCCGCCCTTGGCCGCGGCGGCCGCTTCGATCTTGGCCGGGCCTTCTTGCAGGGACCGGGCCGCGGCGTCCGATTCGCGCGACTGGGCGTCCTGTTCGCGTTCGACGGCGTCGACCAGTTCCTGAACGGACACTTTCCGCTCCGGAGCCTTGGCGGCCTCGGCCGCTGTTTCGGCCAGGTTCTCCGCTGCTTGATCGTTTGTCGTGTTCTCCGGTTGAGGCGGCATAAAACGATAGGTTAGGTCTTTTCGGTCCCCTGTTTGATCGATGAAAGTATCTTATCCGCTTCGTCGCGGTCGATCCGCGCCAAAACGTCCCGGAGCAGGGCGGACTGCCGCGCCTGCAGTTCGGCGTAACGCGCCATATACTTGGCGTGCACGAGCCGCAGCTTTTCCGCCAAAGCGCGGATCTTCAGTTCGCGGTCGGCAGCGCCGGTATCCATAGCGGTCAGAGTGCGACGACGGCGGTCATTTGGACAGGTCCTTCAGCTGATCGGCCGCGGCGACGAACTCCTTGGCGAACTCTTCGAAGACCTGTTTCATCCTCTCCTGAAAATCGGGAACGTGCTGCTGGAAAAATCCCATGGCCTCGGCCGGGTCGACGTCATCCTTATCCATCAGTTTGTTGAAATCGTCCAGCGCTTTCTCGTCCAGCGCCTGCATCATCGCCAGGCCGATGCGGCGGTTGACCTCAACGCCGATGCGCTCGGCGTATTCCGTCCGGATATCCGAGGGAAGCTTGTCCAATCCCGCGGCGGAATAAAGCTGGTCGACGAACGCCTGGACCGGGTCGAGTGAGAAGGTTGGCATACTTTGCTTATAATTTCGCCATAAACGGCGATAACAATAGTATTTTAGCATTTTTTGAACTTATTATCAATAGAAAACCGGTATCGCTCCCCGCCTTGAAAATATAAAAAATCGCTCCGTCCTGACGGTGGGGGTCTTTGCCGCATCTCGGAGTGCCGACAGGCTCTCCTCGCTGTCAGCTTCGAACCC
>CAYPMU010000205.1:0-756 GCA_964411975.1 uncultured Gammaproteobacteria bacterium
TGATGCGGACCTTGAGGCCGGAGACGACGCCGTGGTCCTTGCCGTCGACGTAGCCCCGGATGGGCCGCTTGCGCGGTTCCAGGACCTCGAAGCCGACCTCGGTATCGAGCGGCAGCGAGGCGGATTTCCAGTTGAACGGTTCGGTGACGTTGGAGCCGACCAGCAGCATTTCCGGCGTGCCGACGAGCAGCGGCGCGGCGCCCATGGCCCGGGCGTAGGCCGTCGAACCGGCGGCGGTGGCGACCAACGCCCCGTCAGCGACCAGTTTGGGCAGGCGCGTCTCGCCGTTGATGGTCACCTTGATCCAGGCGGCCTGGCCGCCGGCGCGTTCCACCCAGACGTCGTTGACGGCGTGGCCGCCGGCACAAAGTCCGCCGCCGGCGCCGCAGACCTCGGCGTAAAGCAAAGGCAGCTGGTGCACCCTCAGGTCCTGTTCGAAGATATCGGGAATGCCGTTGTGATCGAGGTCGTTCAGGAGGTGGCCGACGTGGCCGGTGTTGACGCCGATGAACGGCAGGCGGCGGCGCCAGTTCTCGCGGATGGCCCGGATCATCGTGCCGTCGCCGCCGACGACGAGGATGGAGTTGGGGTCCTGTTCGTCGGTGAAACGGCGCAGCAGGGCGGCGGTGGCCACGGAGCGCGGGTTGCGCTCGTCGGCGACGATCAGCGCCCGCGGCGGCCCGAGGCGCAGCGCGGCTGAACGCGGCGGCAAGAGGCCGCGGTAAAGGTTGTAGCGGTCGATATAGGCCGCCACTT
>CAYPMU010000205.1:766-2223 GCA_964411975.1 uncultured Gammaproteobacteria bacterium
CCAGGCCGGCGATCGGCAGCCGCTTGAAGACCCTCTCTCTGATATCCGAGCTGGCGCCGCTGTACGGCGGCTCGAACAGCCGATGGCGCGGCGGCAGGTCTTCCTGGCCGATCTCATATCCGGCGCGGCTGGCCACGGCGTAATTCAGCGTGTTCCAGACCTCCGGCCCCTTTTCCCAGGTCCGGTGGATGTAGGAACGGCCGTCCCGGCCGCCTTCGAGCAGGTCGGTACCGACGACGTGCCAGACCTCTCCCTGGCCGCGGAAAAGCTCCTCCAGGCGGTAGGTCCGGGTGAAAGTGGCGTGTTCCAGATCGAACAGCTCGACGCGGACCTTGGGCAGGCCGCGGAAGGTCAGATCGGTCATCACCGCCCGGTGGACCGGGTCGATGTCGCCTACGGTCAGCTTGTCCGGCCGCGGACCGCAGGGAACGACGACGACCTCGTCGAAGTGCTTGGAGAGCTCCTCGGCGATGGCGCGGTGGTGAATGCCCGGCGGATTGAAGCTGCCGCCGAAGATGGCGATTTTTTTGGTCATAAATGGGAAGGTCGCATTTTCCGGCCCGACCAAAGGTCCGGCGGGAAAAAATGACCGGAAGGGCGACGCGCTGGGGCATCGGCCCTTCCGAAGTGAGGTTACGGAGAAGCGATCTCTGGACGGACGGCCAGGTCTACCGACCGGACGATCCGGACGCCGGCGACCAGGAGGTCGGCGTACCTCTTCTCCACCGTCCCGGGCAAAGCCACGGAACGCGTGGCGTCCTCGACCAGGAAGACCTCGAAGCCTTCCTTGACCGCGTCGAGCGCCGTCCAGCCGACGCAGAAGTCGAAGGCCAGGCCGGTCAGGAACAGGCGCTTGACCCCGTCCCGCTTGAGCAGGTCGCCCAGGCCGGTCGGCCGGCCGAGGTTGTCGCGCAGGCCCGAGTACGAATCGCAGCAGGGGTCGGTCCCCTTGGTGATGGCGATGCGACAGGGCTCGTCAGCGAGATCCGGATGCACGCGCGACTCCCGCGTGCCGATGCTGGCATGGTCGGGCCAGAGGATCTGGAACCGGACGAAGCCGAGGTAGCCCTGGAGTTGGGCCAGGGTGAACTTGGCGTGCGGCGCGATCTTGTGGTCGTCCGCGGTCCACTTCATGGCCTCTTCGAAGGTCAGCTTGGTCCCGGGCGCCAGCCCGACGTACGAGCTGGCCAGCGAGATATGGCCGGCCGGGTGCTTGTCCAGGGTGAAATAGCGGCGTTCGAACGGGAACAGCCGCGTGACCAGCTGGACGACGGGGATGATCGCGTCGCCGTCGGCCACGGGCAGCCCGCCGCCGGGCATGAACGTCGGCTGAACGTCGATGTTGACCACCGCGTCGGTCTGCGGATCGATCAAACCGGGTTGGTTGGTCATGTTCTGCTCCTCTTGGGACGTGGGTCGCCACCGACGTCCCTTGGCACGTCGTTCGCGAACGACGT
>CAYPMU010000206.1:0-2218 GCA_964411975.1 uncultured Gammaproteobacteria bacterium
AGGCGCGCATCAGCTCGTGCAGGTCGCCGGCGGCCCGCTTCTCGGCGTCCTCGCGCATGGTGGCCAGCAGGTCCATGACAACCTCGAGGTTCTTGTTGGTCGTCAGGTAGTAGGTCGCGGTGCCGGCACCGTACTCGTGGGTGGCCTTCATCAGCCGGTACATCATGCCCTCGGGCTTGATGTAGTTGGGGTTGATGTCGATGGCCGTGGTGTAGGCACAGTGATCCAGGAAGGTCCGCACCGGCTTGTAGGCCAGGTCGACCAGCTCTTCCTTGGACTGTTTCAGGGCCGGTTTGAAATCGGCATGGTCCGCGGCGTAGCGCACCAGCTGCTTGGCAGCCATGCGGCCTTCGGCGTGGGAGCCGGAGGAGAACTTGTGGCCGGAGCAGCCGACGCCGTCGCCAGCGGTGAACAGACCGTTGACCGTGGTCATGCGGTTGTAGACCTTGCCGTTGTCGGCCTTGATTTTGTATGCATCCGGGACCCAGTCATAGTCCGGGCCGGAGGTCCACAGGCCGCAGCAGCCGGAGTGGGAGCCGAGCAGGTAAGGTTCGGTCGGCATGACTTCGGAGTTCTTCTTTTCAGGCTCGGTGTTCGTGGCGCACCACAGGTTGGCCTGGCCGCAGGTCATGTCCAGGAAGTCTTCCCACGCCTCGGACTCGAGGTGCTTGAGCTCCTTCTTGTCCATGGTCTTGCCCAGCTCGGCCAGGGCGGTCACGGTGTCCATCATGATCGGCCCGCGGCCTTCCTTCATCTCGAAGAGCATCAGGTGGTTGCGCAGGCAGGTCGGGGTGATGGCGGCAGTCCCGTACGGGGCGTACTTCTGCAGCTCTTTCTTGGCGGCCTCGCTGGCGGCGAAGTTCTCGCCCAGGCCGTTGAGGGTCTTCGCCTTGAACAGCAGGAACCAGGCGCCGACCGGGCCGTAGCCGTCCTTGAACCGGGCCGGGGTGAAACGGTTTTCCATCATGGAGAGCTCGGCCCCGACTTTGGCCCCCAGGTAGTAGGTGGAACCGGAGTTCCATACCGGGTACCAGGCACGGCCCTTGCCCTCGCCGACCGACCGCGGCTGATAGATGTTGACCGCGCCGCCGCAGGCGATCATGGCGGTCTTGCACTTGATGATGTAGACTTTGTTCTCGCGCACGGAGAAGCCGGCCGCGCCGGCGATCTGGTTGGGCTTGTTCTTGTCCAGGAACAGCTCGACGATGAAGACGCGCTCGAGGACGTTGGTGTCTCCGATGGCTTTCTTGGCGGCTTCGGCGACGATCCGCTTGTAGGACTCGCCGTTGATCATGATCTGCCACTTGCCGGTGCGGACCGGCTTCGCCCCGGATTTCAGGGTTCCCATCTTCTTGCCTTTAATGCCGTCCAGGGTCTTGCCGGCCTCGTCCTTCTTCCAGATCGGCAGCCCCCACTCCTCGAACAGCCACACCGAGTCGTCGACGTGGCAGCCCAAGTCGAAGATCAGGTCTTCGCGGACCAGGCCCATGAGGTCGTTGCGGACCATGCGGACATAGTCGTCCGGGCTGTTCTCGCCGATGTAGGTGTTGATGGCCGAGAGGCCCTGGGCCACGGCGCCGGAGCGCTCGAGAGCGGCCTTGTCCACCAGCAGAACCGTCTGTTCCGGCTGGAGCCATTTTTTGACTTCGAAAGCCGTGCCGCAGGCGGCCATGCCGCCGCCGACGATGAGGACGTCCACTTCCTTCTCGACAACTTCCGGATCCTTCACGGCCTTGAGTTCACCCTTGGGTTTATTCGGCAATGCCATATTATTTCCTCCTTGATGTGGTCGTAAGATGATCGTCGCTTGGTGAAAGGGTCCCGCTGTCTACTTCACGAGTTCCTTGGGCTTCGGAAGCGCACGGCCTTCAGCCTCTTCCGTGGACAGCAGCTGGCTTTCGATGTCTTTGCCCTTCAACGCATCGTAGGAATTGGCCTGGCCCTCGGGAGTGGTCCGGATGGGGAACTTGAACCGCTTAACAAGGCCGTTGCGGAATTTGCAGGTCCACATGACATCCTCGGTGCCCAGCATCGGCATGATGCTGCTTCCCAACGGAACGAAATCGGCATAGCCGCGCACTTCGATCGCCTGGGTGGGGCAGATCTTGACGCAGGAGAAGCATTCCCAGCACTGATCGGGTTCCTGGTTGTAGGCCTTCATGGCCGTCGGGTCCAGGACCATCAGGTCGTTCGGGCAGATGTACATGCAGGCGGTTTT
>CAYPMU010000207.1:0-2205 GCA_964411975.1 uncultured Gammaproteobacteria bacterium
GCCGAAGCCCACGCCCACCAGTCCGCCGACGACGTTGCCGGCGGCGACCCACAGGGCCGAGTGCCACCACGGGTTCCTGGCAGCCGCCTCCTTCTTCAATGCCGCGACGCGTTCGCGCGCGGCACCTGAAATCCAAAAGAATTTCTTATCTATTTCGATTTTCTGCGTGATTTTTTGATTTTATAGATAACATTAGCGTAAATACAATTATCTATAAGGAGGTTGTTCCGATGGCTTTCGTCATTAAACAGCGCGGCGCGGGAGGCAAGATCAGCATACACGTGGCGCAAAGCGTGCACCGGCCCGGCCGGACGCCCTGTCACGTCCGGCAGCATTTGGGCGTCCTCGATCCCGAGACCAACGAACTGGTGCTGGCCAAAGGGAAGCCGGAGCCGGACGACGGCCTGCTGGAGCTCCTCGCGGCCAAGGGCGTCGTCTACAAGGGTCGTCGCGCGCCGGATCGACGCCGATCCGCTGCCGTCGTCGCCGGACCGGCGACCTCCGGACCGTGCGGTTGCGGTCCCCTCCGGCTGGAGGAGCTCGGACGAACGGCCGTCTTGTGCGCTCTGGCCCGGGAGTCCGGACTTTTGGACGCGCTTCGCGAGGCGTTCGGAGAAGCGGTCGGCGGTCGGCTGCTGGTCGTAGCCATGCATCAGGTCTGCGAAGGGGCGCCTCTGTACATGACCGGCGAATGGGCGGATGCGATCTGCGGCGGTGCGGTCGGAGGTCTGTCCGCGCCGACCGTCGCCGGACTCGTCCGCGACGTCGGAGCGGATCTCGATGCGCGGCGGAGGTTCTCCGCGGCCTGGATTCGCGCCTGCGGGATGCCGAAGGCCCTCGTTCACGACACGACGTCCCTGTCCACCTACGCCGCGCTGGACGGGGCGGAGTGGGGCTACAACCGCGACGGCGACGATCTTCCTCAGCTCAATCTGGCGTTGGTGGCGGCCAGAGACAGCCGGGTGCCCATATGGTACCGCACGATTCCCGGAAGCGTGCCGGACGTTTCCAGCCTGAAGGCCACCGCCGCTCTTCTGACCGATCTGGGGCTGACCGATTTCTCCTTCACTCTCGATCGGGGATATTTCAGTTCCGGCAACGTGGCGGACATGCTGGAGAAGGGAATTCGGTTCACCATCGGCGTGCCGCTTCATCTGAAGCAGGCGAAGGCGGCTCTCAAGGCGAAGCGCCGCGCCCTGACCGCGTTCAAGCGGGCCTTCCTCGCCGAGGGCTCGGCTCTCGGACACGCCGAATGGGAATACGTTCTGACGCGCGGGGACGGGACGCAAACGGCGCTGGCCGCACATCTCTACTTCAACCGGGAGCGTCAAGCCCAGTCCGCGGCCAGATTGGGCAAGATCGTCCTGGAATTGAAGGAAAGGGCCGATCGACTGGAATTCGAAGGCTACCGCCAGGCGAAGGACTGGATTGCGGAAAACGCCGGGGCTCATGCGAAATATCTCGCCCCGGGCCGCGACGGAGAGAGGCATTGCGTCCGGATCAAATACAATCGCGTGTCGGCGGCGACCGCGAACTTCGGCGTCACCATGATCCTCACCTCGAATCCGGCGGATGCGCCGCGGCCGGACCATGAGGACGTGCTGGCCGACTACCGCAGTCGGGACATGGCCGAAAAGATCTTCGACGCCTACAAGAACGCCACGGGAAACGACAGAATCAGGACCGGAAAGACCGACTCGGCCGAAGGACGCGTCTTCCTCGCCTTCCTTGCCGTCACCCTTCGGAGTCTGTTCGAAAACCGGCTCCGCGAGACCTCGCTGAAACGCTCGGTCAACGTCCCGGAGGCCCTCGCAAGGCTTGCAAAGATCCGTCGCCTCGTTCCCGTCAACGGCGCCCCGCTGCTGCTGGAGGTCCCCCGCAAGAGCAGGGAGTTGGCGGAGGCCATCGGGTTCCGTCCGGAGGATATGATCTCCCTCGCCACAGGGCTCGGACTCCGGGCGGGTCATAGATAACAAACAATGAAAATCTCAGGTGAGTCAAGAATTGAGACTCTGTCCCTGAACCTGGATAAGACAGATACCAAACTATCTGACATGAAGCCCTTCTCAAAGCTCAAGTATCTGTCCATAAGGGGAGCGAAGGAAGTAAGTATCAACAACCAATCAGAATTGGACAACCTCGACACACTGTTGCTGGAGAACATCCAACTTGTGGTTTTGCCCGAAAGAAAGCATCCGATGAAGA
>CAYPMU010000208.1:0-2191 GCA_964411975.1 uncultured Gammaproteobacteria bacterium
GATCAGGGCCATGATGTCGTCCGAGGTCTTGGAATCGAGATTGCCGGTCGGTTCGTCGGCCAGGATAAGCGACGGCTCGTTGATGAGCGCCCGGGCGATGGCCGCGCGCTGCTGCTCGCCGCCGGAAAGCTGATTGGGCCTGGCCTCGAGCCGGTGGCTGAGCCCCACCCGGTCGAGCAGCCGCAGGGCGCGCGTCTTCGCTTTCTTGATGTCGGACGAGGCGGCATATTCCACGGGCAGCAGCACGTTCTCCAGGACCGAAGTGCGCGGCAGCAGATTATAGGCCTGGAAAACGAAACCGATCTTCTCGTTGCGGATGACCGCCCGTTCGTTCTCGGTAAGCTGGCTGGCGTCGCGGCCGGCGAAATAATACTTGCCCGAGGTCGGACTTAAAAGAAAGCCGAGCAGATGCATCAGCGTGGACTTGCCGCAGCCGGACGGGCCCATGATGGCGATGAAATCGCCCTGGGCGATGGTCAGGTCCACCCCATTGAGGGCGCGGACCAGGACGTCGCCCTGCATGTATTCTTTGACCAGTTTTTCCAGGCGGATGAGTTCGGACATGGTGCTGACGCTACTTCTTCCCGTTAGTGCTCACGACGACGGCTTCGCCTTCGGCCAGGCCGCTGACGATCTCGACGGCGTCGTCGCTCTCGATCCCGGTCCGGATATCCTTCTCGACCGGACGGCCGTTGACCAATACCTGGACATACTGGCGTCCCGGACTCTCCTTCAGGGCCCGGATGGGGATCTGCAGGACGTTGTCCCGGCGGTCGGTCTCGATGTCGAGATTGGCCGTCATCCCGGATTTCAGCCGCGGATCGTCCTGGTCGAACAGCACCTTGGTCTCGTAGAATATCACGCCCTCGACGACTTTTTCCGCGGGTTGGATGGAAACGACCTTGCCGGTCCATTCCTCCGACGAGCTGAAAGCGTCCAGGGTGATGCGGACCGGCTGGCCGACGGCGATCTGGGCGATGTCCACCTCGGAAATGTTGGCCACGATCTCGAAATGGTCCTTGGCGTTGAGGCTCACGACGGCCTTGCCCGGCTGGACGGTCTCGCCGAGTTCGATCGAAATATCGGTGATGATGGCGTCGAGCGGCGCCAGGATGGAGCGCTTGCTGAACTCGGCCAGCAATCCGGACAAAGCCGCCTCCTCGGCCGCCACCCGGGCCGCCTGAGCATCGATGGCCTCCGGACGGGCGCCGGTCCGTTTCAGTTCATAATTGGCCCGGGCCTGATCCAGGGCCCGCTGGCTGGTCTCGATGTTGTGTCCGGCCGAAACCACCGCGGCTTGGGCGTTGGCCACGGAGATCTCGGCGCTCTTGATGTCGGTGTCGTTCAGGCGCTGCTGCAGGTCCAGGTTGTTCTTGTCCGTGGTCAGCTTGGAAATGACGGCGTTCAGCGAGGTCTGGGCGGTGTTGACGTTGAGCTGATAGGACGACAGCGTCGCCGGGCTCAGGCCGGGCGCGTAGTTCAGCACCTTGGCGCAGGCGTCGGCATGCTGCTTGGCCGCGCCGAGACCGCCGATCATGGCCGCGAAACCGGCGGAAGCGCCCGCGGCCGTGCCGGCCGACTTAGCCGACGCTGCCGCCGCGGCCAGCTGGGGCAGGGCGGCCTTCGCCGTCGCTCTGGTGGCGATAGCGTCGGTCTCGGCCTGAGCGTCGGAAGCGGTGAAATTCAGGAAATCGCTGGTCGTGAACAACTGGCTGGTCAGGCGGCTGACGGCGTCGTTGGCGATCGTGACCGCCTCGTCGTAGTCGAGCAGCAGGGAGTTCAGACGGCTCTGCAGCAGGGTATCGGCCTTGAGCCGGGTGTTATCCAGGTTGTCCTCGGCATTGCCGAGCGTCGTTTCCGCGCTGGACTTGGCCGAAGCGGCGGCGTCCAACTGCGACTGGGCCGTGGCCACGGCCGCCGACGCCACCTGCAGTTCCGCCGGAGTGGCGCCTGAACGCAATTCCCGCAGCAAGGCCCGGGCGCCGTCGACCGCCGCCCGCTGTGAAGCGATCCGCGCCTCGATATCCCGGGCGTCGATCTTAAGGAGCAGGTCGCCGGCTTTGACCTGGTCGCCGACCTTGGCGGCCAGCTCCACGACCCTGCCGCTGACCTCCGGCTGCAGCATGATCTTGGATATCGGCGCGATGGAACCCGTGACGGAGACCTCCTCGACGATCGACCCGCGGGTGAC
>CAYPMU010000209.1:0-2190 GCA_964411975.1 uncultured Gammaproteobacteria bacterium
CGCGGCGCTGGCCGCACCCCAGACGGAAACGGCAAAAGTCAGCGTCAGTATCGCTAGGCCAGGCCTGATTTTCCGATCCAAGCGCGTAGACATGTCAGAGGGGGGGGGGTGATCCGGGATCACCTGCAGCTGGTCGGCGGCGGCCAGGGACAGGTGGTGCAGCGGCAGCCGCCGGAAGAGCCGATCTCGAAATGCCAGATCTCGACCTTATATCTCTGGAAACCGGCCTCGGTCATGATCTGGTCGAGTATCTGCGAACCGGCCGTCCAGCGGTCGTTCCTCTGGGCCGTGGCATTGCCGGCCGTGGTCAGGGCGGTGCCGCCGTCCCACAGCGTGAGGTCCACGGCGACACCCTTGCCGTGGTTGGATCCGCCGGGGTAGGCGACGGTCCGCCCCAGATCATCCAGTTTGCCGGCCTTGACCTTGTCGCAGGCCAGCCGGATCTGGGTTTCCAGCGACCTGGACGCCGAACTGACCATCAGTTTGTAGGTCGGCTTTTTGCTGACCGCTATCCGTCCGGCGCGTTTGAGGCCTTCGACCAGCGCGGTCGTGCCGCGATCGCTGGTCAGGCGGGCGTTGTTCTGCAGGCCGACATCGTTCGGGATGCGCGTCATGGAATTATAGTCGCCCGTCATCGAGGTCGAGGTCGGCCAGGTGGAAGGGTCGGGGTGCGATTCGCACCAGGTCTTGCAGCTCTCCTTGGAGTTGCAGACGGTCGCGCCGCTCACGGCGCCGCCGCCTCCTCCCGTGCCGCCGCCGCTTCCCGCGGCGCCGGCCGCCTCGGCCGAAGTGGCCGCGTCGGACAGGTCCGAAAGTTCCGTGGCGT
The DNA here is from genome assembly GCA_964411975.1 of uncultured Gammaproteobacteria bacterium. Taxonomy (GTDB): domain Bacteria; phylum Patescibacteriota; class Patescibacteriia; order SG8-24; family SG8-24; genus CAYPMU01. Next base: position 827 of record CAYPMU010000209.1, read on the forward strand.
CGAAGGTCACGCGCTTGATCGCTTCGATGCGCATCGCGGACAATGAGACCAGGTCGGGATTGATCACGCTCAGGATCATGTAGGTGCCCAGCACCAGGACCAGGCCGAGTACGGCGTCGGAGATCTTTTCCTTGCCTTTGGCGACGCGGGTGGCGTCGCCGCCGGCTATCAGGTACTGGAAACCGCCGATCATCATCATCACCGCGGCCATGACGCCGGCGATGCCGACGGCGTATTTATAGGCGCCGGAGATGTATTGGGCCAACCAGGGGATATCCAGCGTTTTTTTCGTGGCGTCGGTCCGGCCGGGCACGTTCTCTTCTTTGAAGAACAGTTCGGAGAACTGGACGTTGGGGATAGGAATGCTGATAAGCCCGCTGGCCGGCAAAGAGCCGGTCACCGGCTTCCACTCCCCCGAGGTCGGCGCGGCCCCGACGGTGGGATTGGGCATGGTCAGCGACGGATTGGCCGGCGTCGTCTGGGCCGAAGCGGCGGTCGCGAGCAGCAGGGGGGCGGCCAGAGCGACGGCCAGCAGGATTTTGGCGGAGCGATGGCGCATAAGTTCAGGGCTGGGCCGGCGCGCCCGCGGCGTCGCGGGTGGCTTTGGCCTTTTCTATCTCTGACCGGACGATCTCTTTCAGCAGTTCGTAGCGCAGCGCCCCGGAAACCCGCCGCTTGTTGACGAAAACGTAAGGCGTGGCGTCCAGTCGCAGCCGCAGCCCCTCCTCGAAGTCCCTCTCGACTATCGGCCGGGTAGTTTCGTCCTGGAGGCAGCCGGCGAAACTGGTCTCGTCGAGCCCCAGCTGAGAGGCGAAGATCGGGTAGGCGCTGGCGTTGATCGATGCCTGGTTGGCCAGCAGCAGGTCATGGTATTCCCAGAACATCCCCTGAATGCCGGCGCAGCGGGCGGCAATGGCCGCGTTCAGCGCCTCTTTGTGCTGTGAGGTGTCCGGGAAGTCCTTCCAGACCACGCGCAGGTCGTCGGGGAAATCCTGCAGGAGCTGAAGCAGCGAAGCGTCCATGTCCTTGCAGGGAAGGCACTGGAAGTCGCCGAACTCGACGGCGGTGACCAGGGCGTCCTGCGGTCCGCGCATGGGATTGCCGAAAAGGACCGTCGGTTCATCGAGCGGCGTCCCCAGCTGGGTCTGTCCGGCGTCATCGGCGGTTTCGGGCACCAGCGGCGGCAGCGCGGAAATGCCGAAGATGATCAGCAGCGCCAGGCCGATGAGGATGATGGTAGCCAGGAAAATGTTCGATCTGTTCATAAAATCCGCTCTCTCCGGCCCTTTAGCTTGCGGGCCGCCGCTCTTGTCAGGGCTCGATCTGGATCTTGTTGACGATGCCGTTGATCGCGTCGGTGAAAT
>CAYPMU010000210.1:0-2188 GCA_964411975.1 uncultured Gammaproteobacteria bacterium
TCATAGAGATGATCGGCCCTCCAGAGTTTCTCGTGCGAGCCGTCATAAGGGAGCCTGACCCGGGTGTTATATTCCGGTCTGTCCGCATCATCGCTCCACCCGTCGTCACGGGACAAGGCCTGGATCGGCAAAACTGTTTCTGGCCGCTTCTCGAACCTGTCCGGCCGATAAAATACTTTTCTGATCGGAAAACACCCGATGGGGGTGGCACCGTCCCCTTCTTGTTTGTCTGCCCGCACTCCGCCTTTTCCTAACGCACAGCGATATTCTTTGTTATGGAAACGGAGCGTGCCGCCGGAATTAACTATGATCTTATCCATGACTTATGCGGCTACGGTAACGGGACCTGCCGGATGCGCTGACACTTTTGGTGGACCTGAAGGGAGTCGAACCCATGTCTGCCGGATGCAAACCGGCTGCTCTACCGTTAAGCTACAGGCCCAGGTCCACCAAAAGTGTCGGCATCTCGGTATTATATTAAGGGCGGGTAACTCGTCGATCCGGATGCGCCTCCCAGCACGGCCGAACCAGGACCACTGAATATTGCCATATTTTAGCCCAAACAGTCAATCGGTCCGAATCATCCACGCTTGACAATTAACTCAATATCGATTATGATCAGCCGTTCCATGTAAGGTGGGAAAGAGAGGCAACAGCATGGACGGCACCTTGAAAAAACTGCTGGAACAACACAAGGCCCACCGGCGCCGAAACCGCGATCTTGACCTGGATCCGGTCCTGGGATTCCAGGCCGAACACACCATGGTCAGGATCGAGAAAGCCATCCGGGCGGACTTCTCGGCCGATTGCGTCACCTGCGGCGATCCGATACCGGAAGCCCGGCGGCGCGCCTGCCCCGAAGCCGTCTGGTGCGTCGACTGCTCAACGGAGTACGAAAGGAAGCGCGGCAAGCCATGGACCAAAGATCAGCATTACGGGAAACGGTACTAGCCGCGCTGCTGGCGCCGGCTCGCGAGATCTGCGACCGGCCGCTGACCGCGCTGCTGGCCCGCAACGGGCACTCCTATCGTCTTCCCGCGGACCACCTCCTGCCGCCGGTCTTCACCGAACCGGCGACGTCCCAGTACTTCCTGACCCTGCTGGTCCTCTACGTCGACAAGGTCGCCGCCTGCGTCCGTCTGGACGCCGACAACGGCCGTCTGGAGATCGACGAAACAGCGGCGGCGGCGCTGCCGTTGAAGGAGACGGCGCTGCCCAACACCCTGCGCAACGTCCGGCGGCTGTCCGGCGCTTTGGCTTCGGAGCATGGCCGGCAGCTGCTGGCAGCGATGCTCCTGTCCTGCAAGCGGCCCGATCTCTCCGACGACCGGGTCCTCTACCAGGAGATCATCTCCCAGGTCGTCGTGCGCGGCCTGGACCAGGGCCGTAAAACTTAAAGACGTCCGCTCTCGCGGACGTCTTTTTCATTGGTCATCAGATCGTGCCGAACTCGCTGAAATCCAGACCGAGCTTGTTCATGACCTGTCTGCGGACGTCCTCGCCGCCTCGCCCGACCAACGGGATCTTCAGGCGGACCTTCAGGCCGCTGTGGCTCAAGAAGGCCTTTTTTTCCTGAGCGTAGAATCTCCAGGTCTTTGCGTCGCCCCGCGCCGCTTCCACCAGATAGACGAAATCCGGCATGCCCTTATGCGCGTCCTTATATAATTGTGAGGGGTTGGTCGAATACCAGGTCTTGGCCGCGTCGTCCCGGATGACCTTCTTTTCCTTGCTCTCGGGGTCGACGATCACAAAGGTGTCGTCGGACGGGGCCGGCTTGACCTCGGTCTGGCCCTCGATGACGTTGCCGAAATCGAACGTCGAGGTGTGAAAACCAAGATTCAGACCGGTTTCGCTCTGGGAAACCGAGTTAAGGACCATCTTGAACGCCCGTTCCCTGACGGCCGGGTCATCGCTTTCGGATTCTTTTTCCCGCTTTTCCTTGATCTCGTATGGCAGCTTGTTGAAGAGATACTCGATGAACTTTTCATGCATGGGCGAATTCTCGTCCATGACGTCCTCCTGCGTCAGTTCCTCGATGGACATGTCCTGGTCGAGACCTCCCAATTCCTGCATCATTTCCTTGAAGTGCCTGAACGACGCCGGCGCGTTCCAATAACGCTGCAGCAGCGGGATCAGCTTGTTCGGCGGCAGCCCCCTGACCTGGTCATTGTCCAGAAAAGGCACGGTG
>CAYPMU010000211.1:0-2153 GCA_964411975.1 uncultured Gammaproteobacteria bacterium
GTCTCGGATTCGCCGCTCTTGGCCAAGCGGACGCAGGCGGCCGCTTCGTCGATCAGGTCGATGGACTTGTCCGGCAGGAAACGGTCGGTCATGTAGCGGTCGGACAGGGTCACGGCGGCGTCGATGGCCTCGTCGGTGATGGCCACGCCGTGGTAGTTCTCGTAATTGGCGCGCAGCCCCTGCAGGATCTGCTTGGTGGTCTCCGGCGACGGGGGATCGACGATGATCGGCTGGAAGCGCCGTTCCAGCGCACCGTCGCTCTCGATGCTCTTCTTGAATTCGGCCAGGGTGGTCGCGCCGATGCAGCGCAGGTCGCCGCGGGCCAGGGCCGGCTTGAGAATGTTGGCGGCGTCGAGCGAACCGGAGGTCGAGCCGGCGCCGGTGATGTTGTGCAGTTCGTCGATGAACAGGATGATGTCGGGATTGTTCTTGACCTCGTCGATGATCTGCTTGATGCGGCCTTCGAATTCGCCGCGGTAGATGGTGCCGGCCAGCATCAAGCCGAGGTCCAGGGAGAGGATGTGCTTGCCGGACAGGATGTCGGGGACGTCGCCGGCCAGGATCTTCTTGGCCAAGCCTTCGATGATGGCGGTCTTGCCCACGCCGGGCTCGCCCAGCAGCACCGGGTTGTTCTTGGTGCGGCGGCAGAGGATCTGGATCATCCGTTCGATCTCCTTGTCGCGGGCGATGACCGGGTCGATGTTCTCCTGAAGCTTGGGATCGGTCAGTTCGATGGAGAAGAAATCCAGGGCCGGAGTTTTGGGTTTGGTCTGGCGGTTCTTTTTGGGTTCCGGCCGCGCTTCTTCGGCGGCGGCCGCCTTGCTCTTGGGCGCTTTGCCGATCTCGAAGGTCTCGGTGATCTCCGGGAATTTGGAGGTGCTCTTGAGGACCGTGGCCACCTGTTCGCGCAGTCCGGACGGGTCGATGCTCTGCTCCGTCAAAATGGCGTCGATGGCGGGCGAGTCGATCTGCAGCAGCCCGGAGAGGAGATGCTCGGTGCCGACGTATTTGTGTTCGTGGGTATTGGCCGTGAGCACGGCCTTTTCGATGGCCCGTTTCGCGTCCGGCGACAGTTTGGGCACGGCGCCGTCGTTCGATCCCGAAGGTTTGGCCCCCTGTTCCAGCGCCAGCTCGTCGGCCAGCCGCAGCAGGCGGCGGACCTCCTCGGCGCTGATGTTGGCCTTATGCAGGAGTTCGCCGCCGATGCTGCCCTTCTGGTGCAGCAAAGAGAGGAGCAAATGTTCGGGATTGATCCCGGGGGAGTTCATTTCCACGGCCAAAGAATAGGACTTGGCCAAGACGTTCTTGAGGTGGGAGGTGAACTTGTCGAGGATGTCGGGCATAGCTTCAGGTTGGATTGGACATGCGGGTTAAGGCTTCGATGCGGGCTTCGATCGGCGGGTGGGTCGAGAAAAGTCCGGCCAAGGCCCGTCCGGTGAAAGGGTTGGCGAAGAACAGGTGGGCCGTGGCTCCCGAGGCGCGCTGCATGGGCAGGGACTCGGCGGCGATCTTGCGCAGGGCGCGGGCCAGGCCCTCGGGGAAGCGGGTGGTCAGGGCTGCCGACGCGTCGGCCAGGTATTCCCGCTTCCGGGACACGGCCAGCTTGATCAGTTGGGCGATGATCGTGGCCAGGATGATCAGCACCAGGCCGATGATCAGCACCAGTCCGTTGCCGCCGCCGCGGCTGTCCCGCCGGCGGCCGAAATGGAAGGAAGAGCGGAAGATCAGGTCGCTCAGGATGACGACCGTGCCGACCAGGACGATGACGATGGTCATCACCCGGATGTCGTAGTTCCTGATGTGCGACAGTTCATGGGCCAGCACGCCCTCCAGTTCCTCGTTGGCCAGTTTCTGGTTGGCCCCGGTGGTCTCGGCGATGGAGGCGTGTTCGGGATCGCGGCCGGTGGCGAAGGCGTTGATGGCCGGATCGTCGATGACGTAGACCTTGGGCATTGGCGCGCCGACGGTGATGCAGAGGTTCTGGACCATGCGCACCAGGTAGGGGAGGTCGGTCTCGGTCACCGGACGGGCGCCGGTGGCGCGGAGCGCGATCTTGTCGCCGGAAAAGTAGCTGACCAGGGCGGTGACCGTGGAATAGCCGGCGGCGATGATGATGAACCCGCCGCTGCCGCCGTAGGCGTAATCAATGACCC
>CAYPMU010000212.1:0-2151 GCA_964411975.1 uncultured Gammaproteobacteria bacterium
GGGTCGGTCTTGGCCAGGATGTGGCCGTCCTCCTGGCGCATGATCGCGGCGACCGGCGCTTCCGAGCGGCAGCCGGTCCGCGGATCGGTGACCGCGCAGGTGATGGTGCTGAGCCAGTCCGGCGGCAGGGAACAGCCGTCCGCGTAGATCTCCAGGTAGAGGCAGCCGTCGATCAGCCGGGCGTTGATGACGCCGCGCACGCGGTCGAAAAGCTGACGGTCGAATCGGGTGTTATCAAAAAGATCGATGATCTCCGCTTCTTGTTCAGCCATGGGTCACTCCTTCTTATTGGGCGGGACATTTGAACCTATCCGAGCCGGCGGCAAATGTCAATGCCGGTCCGCCGGCCGCCGTGGGCGGTTGACCCCGTTACAGGCTTCGTGGCAGGTAAACAATTTTCGTAAGCCAGAGCCGTAAGGCGGCTTCGCCTCCGGTCGGTCATTATAAAATAGCTTATATTGAGCCTGTAACGGGGTTGACGCGGCCGATTTTCAGTGCTAATTTAAGCGAACTAACGCGCGGTTATGGCCAAGTTCAAATACCACCTCATGACGCTCGGCTGCCAGATGAACAAGTCCGACTCGGAAAGGGTCGCGGCTTTGCTTGACCGCATGGGCCTGGAACAGACCGGGACGGAAAGCGAGGCCGACGTCATCGTCGTCAACACCTGTTCCGTCCGGCAGACGGCCGAGGACCGGGTGTTCGGCAAGATGCGCGATTTCGCCCGCCTGCGGGCCAAGCGTCCGCATCTGGTCGTGGCCGTCACCGGCTGCCTGCCCGGGCGCGACCGGGACGGGGCCATCCGGGCCAAGAGGCCCGCGGCCGACCTCTTCTTCCCGATCAAGGACCTGCCGCAGCTGCCGCGCTGGATCGCGGAACTGAATCCGGCCCTGGCCAACAGCGGCGACCCCGAAGCCGATTATCTCAAGATCACGCCGCGTTACAGCTCGAAGTTCCAGGCCTTCGTCACCCTGCAGACCGGCTGCAAGAAGTTCTGCACTTACTGCGTGGTGCCGTTCGCCCGCGGCTTCGGAGGCAACCGGCCGGCCGCCGATGTCCTGGCCGAGGTCCGGGCGCTGGCCGCGGCCGGCACCCTCGAGGTGACGCTGCTGGGCCAGGCCATCAACACCTACGTCGCCCCCGACCCGCAGGTTTTCAGCCGCGCCAATCCCTACCAGGACCATTTCGCCGCCCTGCTGTGGGAGGTCAACCAGGTACCGGGTATCCGCCGCGTCAATTTCACCGGCGCCCACCCCCTGCACATGACCGCCGAGGTCATCGACGCCCTGGCGCTGCCCCGGATGGTCAATTTCCTGCATCTGCCCGTCCAGGCCGGTAATAACGAGGTTTTGCGCCGGATGAACCGCCGCTACACCCGGGAACATTATCTGGAGGTCATCGGCAAGGTCCGGGCCCGCGTGCCGGGCATCGCCCTCGGTTCGGACATCATCGTCGGCTTCTGCGGCGAAACGGCCGAGCAGTTCGAGGATACGGTCCGCCTGTATCAGGAAGCAGATTTCGACATCTCCTATAACGCCATGTACAGCACGCGCTCCGGCACTCAGGCGGCCCGTCTGTTCCAGGACGACGTGCCGAAGCCGGAGAAGCGGCGCCGCTGGCTGGTCTTGCAGAAGCTGATGGAAGAGACGGTCTTGCGGAAGAACCAGGCCTACGTCGGCCGCACGGTCGAGGTCTTGGTGGACCAGCGCGGCGACGGCTGGTGCGGCGGCAATTCTCGCGAACTCAAGCTGGTCCGGTTCCCGTCGGACGTCGATCGGCGCGGCCAGCTGGTCCGGGTACGGGTGGACAAGGCCATGGAATGGCTGCTGACCGGCCAGCCGACGGACGCGGCGTCTTCCCCAGAGGGCTATGAGCAACGACTCTTCAAGACGCGGACAGCTGCCTAAGCTGATCGCCATCGTCGGTCCGACGGCTTCGGGCAAGACCGACCTGGCCGTGGCTCTGGCCAAAAAATTCCGCGGCGAGGTCATTTCCGCCGACTCGCGGCAGTTTTATCGCGGCACGGAGATCGGCTCGGACATCATCCCCGGCAAATGGGTCAAGCGTGACGGGCGGCGGGTCTATCTGGCCAGGGGAGTGCCGCACCACCTCATCGCCTTTCGCGCGCCGGACCGGCCGTGCACCGTGGCT
>CAYPMU010000213.1:0-2143 GCA_964411975.1 uncultured Gammaproteobacteria bacterium
CAGCACCGGGGCTTCCGGGTCGAGAACGGCGGCGGCGCGCGCGGCGAGATCGGCCAGCAGGTTGACGCCGAGGCTGAGGTTGGGCGACCACAGGACCGGGGCGCGCCGGGCGGTTTCGCGCAGCGCCTCGAGGGTGTCCGCGGGCAGGCCGGTCACGCCGCTGAGCAGGGCCACGGCGCGTTCGCGACACCACCGCGCGGCCGCGAGGGTTCCGTCCGGCAAGGTAAAGTCGATCAGCAGGTCCGGTATCAGGTCGGGTTGCGGAATCGCCGCGGCCGTCAAGTCCTGCAGATCCTTGAACCAGGCGGCGGCCGTTTCCCATTCGGGCGGCTGCGGGCCGACCAGCGCGATCACCGTGAGGTCCGCTGCCCCGGCGGCCGCCGCGTCGATCGACCGGGCCATGCGGCCGGTGCCGTGAATGACGACCCGGGCGGGGTTGCGCTGCGCGTCGCGCGCCATCTTCAGGACGTCATCCGCTCGAAGAACTCGCGCACGCCATGCAGCCAGGACTGGGAGCGCGGATTGTGCTCGGCGTTGTCCGAAGTGAAGGTCTGTTCGAATTTCTTCAACAGCTCTTTTTGTTCGCGGGTGAGCTTGACGGGTGTCTCGATGACGACCCGGCACATCAGGTCACCGGTCCGGTGGCTGCGCACGGACTGCACGCCCTTGCTCTTGAGGCGGAACATCCGGCCGGTCTGCGTTTCCGCGGGCACCTTGAGCTTGACCTGCCCGTCCAGCGTCGGGATGTCCAGTTCTCCGCCCATCGCCGCCATGGTGAAGGGAATCGGCACTTCGCAGTAGAGGTCGTCGCCGTCGCGCTCGAAAATGCCGTGCGGCCGCACCCGGACCTCGACGTACAGGTCGCCGGGCGGCGCGCCGCTGACGCCCGCTTCGCCCTCGCCCGCCAGGCGGATCCGGTCGCCGCTGTCGACGCCGGCCGGAATTTTGACCGACAGCGTGCGGGTTTCGCGGATCCGTCCCTGGCCGTTGCAGGCTGGACATGGATGGCTGATGCGCTGGCCGCTGCCCTGGCAGGACGGGCAGGTCTGCTGCACCGAGAAGATGCCCTGTTGCATGCGCACCTGGCCGATGCCGCCGCAGGTCGTGCAGGTCTCTTTCTTGCCGTCCTGCGCTCCGCTGCCGTCGCAGGTCTTGCACTGGCCGAGGGTGGGTACGCGAACTTCCCGGGTCACGCCCGCCACGGCTTCTTCCAGGTCGAGATCCATCGCGTAGCGCAAATCCGCGCCGCGCTGGCGTGACTGGCGTCGCCGATTGCCCGCGCCGAAGATGTCGCCGAAAATATCGCCGAAAATATCGCCGACGTCGCCATGGAACCCGCCCGGCCCGCCCGGGCCGCGGGCGGAAGGATCGACGCCGGCATGCCCGAACTGGTCGTAGGCCGAGCGCTTGCGGGGATCCTTGAGGACCTCGTAGGCCTCCTTGGCCTCCTTGAACCGCTCCTGCGCCGAAGCGTCATCCGGGTTACGGTCCGGGTGATACTTCATCGCCAGTCGACGATAGGCTTTTTTCAGCTCCTCGTCACTGGCCGACTTCTTGACGCCGAGAATCTCGTAGTAGTCCCTTTTCGCCATGCTCTTCTTATGCCTTCGGGCTTGCACGCAGATTTGAGGCTTTCCATAGCCCTATTCAAGAGCAAAGCGTTGTGGGAGCCGGCAAGGCCGGCTCCCACCCAAGCGGCCCTAACCCGCTTTCTTGTCTTCGTCCACTTCCTCGAACTCGGCGTCGACGACATCGTCGTCGCCGGACTTGGCCTGCCCAGGCGCTTCTTGCCGCGCGTGCTGCTGCGCCTGCTGCTGGGCCTGTGTTTCTTCGGCGGCCTTCTGGTAGATGACCTGGCCGGCCTTAGACAGGTTCTCGACGGCCTGGTCGATCGCCGCCTTGTCGTCGCCTTTCATGGCCTGCTCGACCCCCTCGATGGCCTGCTCCACGCCCTTGCGCTCGTCCTCGTTCAGCTTATCGCCCATCTCTTTCAGGCTGGAGCGGGTCGCGTGGACGATGGCGTCGGCATGGTTGCGCGCGGTCACCAATTCGTGGAACCTGCGGTCCTCTTCGGCATGCGCCTCGGCGTCCTTGACCATGCGCTCGATCTCGTCGTCGGACAGGCCGGAGCCCGCCTTGATCT
>CAYPMU010000214.1:0-2133 GCA_964411975.1 uncultured Gammaproteobacteria bacterium
ATGGCGGGTTCCGGTACGACGAGGCCGACGACCACTGTCGACTCGGGCGGCACCCTTACGACCGCCGCGGCTACTCTCACTCTCGCCAACTATGATCTCTACCACTACGGCTCGCTCGCCACGGTGAAGACCATCAATCTGTCCGGGGCCAATCTGATCTATAATGCCGGCTCCTTCGCCGACGGTTGCGATCTCATCGACATCGGCAGCAGCTCGACCTATACCATGACCGGGACTTCGACGCTGAACTGCGCCAGCGTGATCGTCAGGAGCGGCGGAACGCTGACGCACGCGACTAATACCTCCGCGCGCTCCAATATCATCGACATCTCCGCCACCGACATCGATATCCAGTTGGGCGGCACCGTCAATGTGGTCGGCAAGGGGCATTCCGGCGTCTATGGAACCGGCCACGGCTCAGGCGATTACCGAGGGTCAGGAGCAGGTTATGGCGGCATCGGCGGTACTGGCTTATACGGTCAGGTCGGCGGTATCAGCTATGGCGACCCCAAGCAACCGACTGAGCTGGGGTCCGGCGGAGGCGGTTCCGGCGGCGGTGCAGTCAAACTAGCGGCCTCAGGTACGCTCACGGTCAACGGCACCATCAGCGCCAACGGCAATGGTCCCTCCGGTGAGAATGGGTCCGGTTCTGGCGGTTCGGTCTGGTTGTCGGCTAACATTTTCGTCGGAAGCGGCACAGTGACGGCCAACGGTGGCAGTACCGGCAGCTGGACGGGCGCGAACGGCGGCGGCGGCCGCATCGCCGTCCACTATATCACCGACTCATCGACTCTCATTTCCGGCAACAAGCTGGCTGCTTATGGCGGCTCGGGCACATCGAGCGCGCTCGGCGGCGCTGGAACGGTCTTCCTCGACGATACCGATGATGGATATCCTAATGGCAGCCTGATAGTCGACAACAATGAACAGAACGGCGCCGGCACCTCCCAGGCCACAATCGCCTCCCAGACCTTCGACAGCGTCATAATAAGGAAGTACGCCAAATATATTGTGCCTAGCGGATTTACCCTGACCATCCCATCCAGCGGAACGCTGACCGGCGGCGGCACGAACCGCGGCAGCATAACCGTCGATCCCGGCGGCGTCATGAACATGCCCGCCTCCGGCACTTACACCCTCAACGGAGTGAACATTACAAACAATGGGACAGTAAATAATTATTCCAACTTGACGGTCACATCGGCCGTCTTCACGCACAATGGCGCTTTCGGGTCCGCGCTTACCGATCTGACTTGCGGTTCCAGCGGTACTTTCATACTGCAGACGCAAACAAACGTTTCACTCAGCAGCTTGCTTGTCCAGAATACCGGTACATTCGAACAGAGGTTGACCGGCGCAGTGCCCGTAACAACGGTCACGGTTAACTCGGGCGGCACCGTCACCCACACCGCCAATTCGACCGCCGCCCTCGGCAAGCGGTACGAGCTGAACATCTCCGCCGCCGCCATCGACGTTCAGCCCGGCGGCAGCATCAGCGCGCTCGGCAAGGGGTACTCCGCCGGGCAGGGCCCGGGAGCGGGATCCGGCGGGGCGGACTACGGCGGCTCCGGCGGCGGCTACGGAGGCAACGGCGGCAGCGACGGCTATGGCCGTTCCGGCGGCGCCACCTACGGCTCGGTCGCCCAGCCGACCGACATCGGTTCCGGCGGCGCCAGCGGCTGGGGCGGTACGGGCACGAACGGCGGCGGCGCCGTCAGGCTGGCGGTTTCGGGGACGCTCACCGTCGGCGGCACGATATTGGCCAACGGAGCCAGCTCCGGCTCCGAGGTGGGAGCCGGCTCGGGCGGTTCGGTGTTGATCGACGCCGGCACGCTGGCCGGAGCGGGAACGATCTCAGCCAACGGCGGCTCCGCCGGCGGCCGCGGCGGAGGGGGCGGCGGCGGCCGCGTCGCCGTCTATTACAACGACAGCACCTTCAGCGGCGCCAGCCAGACTTTCGGCCTGGCCGCCAGCAGCCGGTACGGCGGCGCCGGGTCGATATTCATCGACGACAAGAACGACGCTCTCATTAACGGCGATCTCATCGTCGACAACAACAACCACTCGGGCGCAAACACGACACAGGTGACGACCGCCTCGCAGTATTACGACAACATTACCATCAGGAACGGG
>CAYPMU010000215.1:0-2091 GCA_964411975.1 uncultured Gammaproteobacteria bacterium
CGTTCTGCGCCAATGATTCCACCAATCAGTACCGCCAGGCCGATCTTGATGAGGCGCATAGGTTCCTCCTTAGGGTGACTTCTTTTTGGCTTGCTTCGTCAAAGGATGCTGGAGAGTGGACCGGCGAAGTGCGAATGTCGAGCTGCCGATCCGGGATCCGGCCTTCTCGGGGTCCGACTCCCGTCGGCGAGCCAGACTAGGTCGTTTTAGGCTCGCCCTCACATCCGATTCGGGTCAGCCTCCGGGAGCCGGACCCCTCGCGGCCGGCCTCATCCCGAACATATTAAATAATATGCGCTCGGCCGGCCCCGCTATTGAACGACCGAATGGCCGCGGGGCCTGCTTCGGGGTCGGCGCTTGCGCGCCTCCCGCCCTCGCGAAATGAAGCTATATTATCCGCAAGGAAATATTTAATGTGCGCAGCACACTTTGCGGAAGACTCATCTTCATCTCGCGAGGCCCAGAGTCGCGGAGCGACGGAACCGCAGGCCGAGCGCAACCCATATTAGCTGAGGTTGAACGCTGAGCCGCGAGGGGCTGGCCTTTGACGGTCACTCGGAGGCGACTTGGCTTGGTCCCCGACCCGAGTGTCGGGGCAAGTCGCCGCAGTGTGAGCGAGCCGCCGCCGGAGCGGCGAGCGTACCGGCGAAGGCCGGCCCGAGCAGGCGACAGTTCATTCATCGCTGACGGGAGCCTGACCCCGAGAAGCGGCGGTGGACCCGCAACGTGTTGGGATAAGGAATGCCCTTCGACAAGCTCAGGGAATATTAAGGCTTCTCGACTCGCTGCGCTCGCTTCGAAGAGTATTAGGTGATGTTTTAATGAACAGAATTCCTGACTTGAATCGCCGACGGGTGTCGGCAATTCAAGAAAAGAGTGGTGACGGCGAGAGGCCGCCACCACGGTTTCTAGTAGACGCAATCCTGGTTCTGGCCGTCGACGTGGCCGAAGACGCGCTTGTAGCGCTCGACCTCGGCGGCCGGACCCATGGCCTTGGCCACGTTATCCGACAGCTTGACCGTCGGGCGGCCGCCGGCCCGGTGGACCTTGACCACCAGCGACAGCGCGCCGAAGCCGCAGTCGTTGGTCAGATTGGTCCCCCAGCCGTAGGCGACCTTGATCCGGCCGGCGAACTGCCGCTGCAGTGCGACGATCGTCGCGGGATCGAGGCCGTCGCTGAAGACGACGGTCTTCGTCGCCGGATCGATGCCCAGGCCGCGGTAGAACTCGATGGCCCGCTCGCCGAAAGCGACCGGGTCGCCCGAATCCTGGCGCAGGCCGTTCCATTCCCTGGCCTGCTGCGGCGTCATGTCCCGGAAAAGAAGCCGGTGCCGAAAGTGTCGGTCAGCGCGATCGACAGTATGGTGCCGTACTCCTCCCACCAAGTCTGGAGAACCTGGTTGTGGGAAGCCCGCAAGGCCTCATCGTTGTCGCCGGCCATTCCGGCCAGGACCATGAACATCTCGTGGGCGAAGGTGCCGATGGGCTTGAGCCCCAGCTTGCGGGCCAGCCGCACGTTGGAGGTCCCCAGCAGCATCTCCGGACAGGCGTCGCGGCAGTACCGGACGACCTCTTCCTGCCAGGCCCGGCTGAAGCGGCGGCGCGTCCCGAACTCGATGAACTTGACCGCGGGCGTTTCCCGCTGGAGCTCGGCGATCTTGGCCGTCAGGCGGCGCCGTCCTTCGGCCTCCGCCTCTGCGAGACTGACGCCCTGCCGCGCCAACAGGCTGCGGTAATACAGCTCGTTGACGACGGCCAGGATCAGCGTTTCCCAGAGGATGGCCTCGGGCCAGGTGCCGCTGACCTCGATGACGAACTGCCCGTCCTGGACCTCCAGCCGGTACGGCGGCAGGCGCAGGCGGCGCAGGAAATCGAGGAAGCCGGAGCTGAACATGCCGGCCGGCACGCAGTAGTTGCCCCGCAGCCAGCGCAGCTCGCTCTCGCGGAACCACAGCCGGCTGACCGAGTCGAGCTCGCGCCGCAAGTCCCGCTCCGCTACGACTTCGGCCAGACGCACCTTCCTGGTGCGGTTGGTGAACGCGTAGGTCACGGGGACTTGGGCGAAGCGTTTCCAGGCCACCTGGGCCATGG
>CAYPMU010000216.1:0-2086 GCA_964411975.1 uncultured Gammaproteobacteria bacterium
GCAGACGTTGTGCAGGCAGACCTGGCCGTTCGGACAGGCGCTGTCGTCGGCGCAGCCTTGCGGCGGCACCGTGCAGACGCTGTCCTCGCAGACGAGACCCGCTTGGCAGTCGCCGTCGTCGACGCAGCCGCCGCCTTCCGGCTGGCGCTGCGAACAGACGCCGTTCAGACAGACCAGTCCGGCCTGGCAGTCGGCGTCCTCGTAGCAGGTACCGCCGCCCTCAGGCAGCGGATCGCCGCAGACGTTGTGCAGGCAGACCTGGCCGTTCGGACAGGCGCTGTCGTCGGCGCAGACCGTCGCGCCGTCGTCGACGCAGCGGTTCTCGATGCAGGTTTGGCCGTCGGTGCAATCATTCTGGTCGTCGCAGTAATCCTCGGGCGCGGCGACGGGGACGACCCCGCCGCAGCCCTCGCAACCGTTCAAAAGCAGACCCGAACATGCCAGCATGATCCCGACCACGAACTTGTATCGCATTTTGTCTCCTCCGTTCCTTGGTTTTAAAGAACACAGTAGTCTTATCGTTATGGAGGATAAAGTCAATAGTCCGCGCCTCCCCGGCGATAAGGCCGGCCGCCGCTGATGCCGTTCCGGCAAACCTGCTATAATCAGAGTGTTATATCCATTTAAGCATTCGTCTTATGGCCAAAGAATGCAGCGTTTGCGGTTATGCTCCCGAGCTGCCGTCCAAACCGGCCGGCGTGCCCGAGGACTGCCCCAAATGCCACGCCCAAGGTTCGGTGGTCGAGGTCGAGGAGTCCGATGAGGAGGAATAGGTCCGTATGAAGCGTTTCCAGCTGATCATCATCGGCTCCGGACCGGCCGGGATCGCCGCGGCCGAAGCGGCGCGGCAGAACGGCGCCAAGTCGGTCGCCGTGGTCGAAGCGGCCCGGCGTCTGGGCGGCGAATGCCCGAATTGGGGCTGCATGCCGACCAAGTCGCTTTTGAGTTCGGTGGAGATGCTGATGCGGGCCCGCCGCGGCAAGGAATACGGCGTGGACATCCCCAAAGCCGGCGTCGATTTCGGTTCGGTGATGCGGCGGGAGATGCGCATCGTCGATCTGGTCACCGGCAGCGGCCGCGTCGAGAAGCTGCTCGACGAGCTCGGCTGCAAGCTGCTGCGCGGCCGCGCCCGCTTCGTTTCCCGCAAAGAGATCGAGGTCGCCGGGAAGCGCTACGCCGCGGACCGGTTCATCATCGCCTCCGGGTCGGCGCCGTCCGTGCCGCCGGTCGAAGGATTGAAAGAAGCCGGTTTTTGGACCGTCACGGACGCCTTGTCGATGAAAAAACCTCCGAAGTCGCTGGCCGTCATCGGCGGCGGGCCTATCGGCGTCGAGTTCGCCCAGATCTTCGCGCCCCTGGGGACCAAGGTCACGGTCGTCGAAGCCGCCGGCCACATCCTGTCCCGGGAGGACGAGGAGATCGCCGCCGTGGTGGCTGGATCCTTCCGCCGGCAGAAGATCTCGTTAGTGACCGGATACAAGGTCATTGCGGCGTCGAAACTCGGCCGTCTGCGACAGTTGACCGTCATGCCGGCAGCCGGCGGCCGCAAGAAGAAGATCGCCGTCGAGGCCATCCTGGTCGCCGCCGGCAAGCGGCCGGCACTGAAAGACCTGGGTTTGGACCGGGCCGGAGCGCGCTTCGATGACCAGGGTCGGCTGATCCTGAACGACTATCTGCAGACGACCAATCCGGCGGTCTATGTCGCGGGCGACGCCGCCGGACGGATGATGTACACCAGCGTGGCCCATCGCGAAGGCGCCGCCGCGGCGGTCAACGCCGTCAAGGGCAACAGCGTCAAAGTGGACCTGGCGGTCATGCCTCGCGGCACGTTCTGCGTTCCCGAAGTCGGTTCGGTCGGCCTGACGGAGAAAGAGGCGCGGGCCCGGGGCTTCAGGGTGGGCGTCGGCCGGTCGCCTTACGCCGCGCTGTCCAAATCCCTGGCTTACGGCGAGAAGGAGGGTCTGGTGAAGATCGTCGCCGACCTGAAGACCGGGTCGATCCTTGGCGGCCACATCGTCGGCCAGTCGGCCGCGGAACTGGTCCACGAGATCGCCTTGGCCATGTACGCCCAGATGTCCTATAAGGA
>CAYPMU010000217.1:0-2066 GCA_964411975.1 uncultured Gammaproteobacteria bacterium
CGTCGACTATGAGCTCTAAATTCTCCTTTTCGTTGTAGGTCGGGATGATGACCAATGTTTTCATAACATGCCTGAAAAGCTGCGGGCGCAGACCTCCATCTTAGCCTGAATCGGCGACTTGATAAATAGTGACGTTCCCGGACCTGAAGACCGGAATGAACAGCGCCCCGGCGGACGGGCAGCCGCCCAGGGCCCGTTCGGTCGGACCGCAAAAGACGTGATCCAGGCCTTTTTCCCGGGCGAACCGCAGACGCTCGGCGTCCGAAGCGGCGCCGAAGAACCAGAGGATGTCCGCGGCCTTCCGACTCAGATCGACGCTATAGACCCAGTGGCCGGCATACACCCTACGGGCGGACCATCCCGGGATCACGTTCCCCGACTCCAGCGAAGCCATGATGGCGGCATCAGCCGGAACCGCGCTTTTCAACCAAGCCAAGGCCGCGGCCTGATTACGGCTGTGGAAAAAACGGGGCAGCGGATCCAAAGTATAGACGCGCGAGCCGCGATACAACGCCGAAAAAGTCGACGGCAAAAAAATAACGCTGGCCAAGATCAGGCTGACGGAATAACGGAACAGCCGCCCGGACGGGAACCGGCGCCAAAACCGGCCGTATAGCCGGAGTAACGCCGGAACGGACAGGACGACGAGAGGGAATTGGATCCCCTCGACCAGCCGGCGCTGGAAAGGGACCGGAACATAGACCAGCAGCAGCTGGACCAACGCCCAAACGGCCAAAAAATCCCAGAGACCTTCGGCGTCGGCGGCCCCCGGACCCCGGCGATAACCGAAGACCGCGAGGACGCTGACGGCCCCCAAACCGAAGACCAGGTGCCAGACGGACGGCGTCAGGGTCAGATTGGCTTTGACCAAGGCCGCGGAGGCCGGATCGGCGCTGGTCCAGTACAGGTGATAGGCCGCGGCCGGCAGGGAGACGGCCACGAATAAGGCGTAAGCCAGCCAGTGACGCCAGCCGACGGACCTCCGGTATTGCCGCCAGGCCAGCCAGACCGCCGGAACGGCGTAAAGCAGGGGTACGTGGAAGGGGTGGAATTGAAAGAGCAGCAGCCCGGTCAGACCGGCGTAAAGGGCGTATCTCAGCCGGCCGGACGTGAACGCGCAGAGCAGCAGCAGAAAGGCCAGGAGCATCAGCGTCAGCGAAGCGATGAAATGCGGGCTGTAAAGCATGCTGAGGAAGGCGTTAGATTCGGCCACCCACAGGTCGATCGGCCATTCGTAGCGCGGGCCGGCGGTAACGGCCGGGAACAGCGGCGCCAGGTAAATGCCGACGCCGGAACCGAACAAGAACAGCGCCGCCGCCAGTATCCGCCGCCGTCGCTCGGAAAAGAAACAGGCGATCAACGCGTAAGCCACCGCGGCCAGCGGCGGTATGAGCAGGATACGGACCAGGTGGAAAGCCGCCAGCGGCGAAAGCCGCAGGGCGGCGGCCAAGGCCCCGACGCCGAGCCAAAAGACGTTGAGTGTCGCCGCCATCTTCTCCGTGGTGAACAGGTTATCGAACAGCCAATGTCCCTGCTTGACCTGCTCGATGAAAGACAGATAGACGTTGAAATCCCCGGCCGACATGAACTGCCGCCCGTTCCAGACCGAACCGCGGACATAGGCCAGGTACAGCCCATGCAGCGGCGGCAAGCTGGTCAGGATGACGGCGATAATGCTCATGACGGCCACCAGCCACCACTCGTTCGCGCTGATCTGTTTTAACAGCTGGCGCGGGGTCATAAAGATGAACGCCGGGGGGACGACCGGCCCAGCGATCGCCGCAGGGCGAAAACTTTGCGGACATACTCCCAGATCAGCCGAAAAACCGCGACCTTGGAGCCGCGCCCCGGCGTGCGTCCGTCGGTCCAGGCGACCGGTATCTCGCGGACGGCAAAACCGGCCCGTTCGGCCCGGATCACCAGTTCGGTATCGAAGAACCAGCTGTCATCCCTGACCCGCGGCAGGATGCGGCCGACGACCTCGGCCGTGGCGGCCTTGAAGCCGCAGGGCAGATCGGTCGCCGCCGTGCCTAAAGCCAGCCAGACCGTCAAACGGTAGACGCGGG
>CAYPMU010000218.1:0-2062 GCA_964411975.1 uncultured Gammaproteobacteria bacterium
GTTACGTACTTATCTGCGACCATCAGCCCCAACTGGATAGCGGCCATGATGGACACGGCCTCGCCCAGGTAGGCGACCGCGGCCGTATGTTCGCTGGCGAACCGACAACGCCGACCGGCCGGCCGATACTGATGTCGAATGTCGCCGCGTGCATCGTCGCGCCATCACGCCTGGCCTCCCGATGAGGGTCGCCCGCACCCGCAGGACAAAAGCCATGAGAACCGCCATGAGAACTGTCTTTCTGCTCTTCGCTGCCGCCGCACTGGCGACGGGCTGCGGAACCACGACCTATCGTCCGGTACAGGAAACCGACTTCAACCGCTTGGCCAATGAAGGCTGTGCGCGCAAAGGTGACCGCTTCGCCGTCACGGCGCAGATCAGCAGCGTCTCGCGCGAGACCATCGTGCTGTGGGAAGGATACGACGGTTCGCGCACGGTCGCCGTGCGACTGCCCAAGCAGGGCTTTGGCTCGCGACTACAGGACAAGGTCGGCAAGAGCCGCTATGACGTCGCCTTCGAGCAACTCAACGAGCTTCGCGCCCGTGGTACGCCGGTGACCTTCACCATGCGTTGCGAAGCGGCCGACATGGCGCCGGCGGCCGACCGTTTCAGCTACTTCGAGGGCGGCCAGAAGGTCCAGTTCGAATTCTGATTGAACGTGCGCCGGCCAGGCCGCGCGCCTTACCCGCGTTTCCCGCACGAGATCGTCCATGTGCCGCACTATGCCGGTGAATGACGATTAATTGACATAAATCTACACCCTGGAACTTTTTGCCGGTATCCTCTCCCCTGACTGAAAATTCACCCAAACGGCCGTTGCCTCGGCCTCCATGACCAGGACGGGCACAGTTCGCCGGGTCGAGGCGAGCGTGGCCGTAAGACGTTAATCATGCGGAGATTTTTATGAGAATCGGTGTACCGAGGGAGATATACGCGGGCGAAAAGCGCGTGGCCACCACCCCGGACGTGGCCGCCCAGCTGATCAAGCTGGGTTTCGAAGTGGCGGTCGAGTCCAATGCGGGCGCCGCCGCGAACTTTTCCGACGCGGCGTACCAGGCGGCCGGCTGTTCGGTCGCCGCCAACGCGGACGAGATCTGGTCGGGGTCCGACATTATCCTCAAGGTGAGGGGGCCCTCGACAGAGGAAGCCGCCCGCCTGAAGGCCGGCCAGACGCTGATCAGCTTCCTCTACCCCGCGCAAAACCCGGAACTCCTGCAACAGCTCACCGAGCGCGGTGTCACGGCCATGGCCATGGACAGCGTGCCGCGTATCTCGCGCGCGCAAAAGGTCGACGCCTTGAGTTCCATGGCCAACATCGCGGGCTACCGGGCCGTGATCGAGGCCGCCCAGCATTTCGGGCGCTTTTTCACCGGCCAGATCACGGCCGCGGGCAAGGTGCCGCCGGCCAAGGTGCTGGTGATCGGCGCCGGCGTGGCCGGCCTGGCCGCCATCGGCGCCGCCCAGAGCATGGGCGCGATCGTTCGCTCTTTCGACACGCGGCCGGAGGTCAAGGAGCAGATCGAGAGCATGGGCGCCGAGTTCCTGATGCTGGACTTCGCGGACGAAGACGGCTCGGGCGAGGGCGGCTACGCCAAGGTCATGAGCGAAGAGTTCATCAAGGCCGAGATGGCGCTGTTCGCCGAGCAGGCGCGCGAAGTGGACATCATCATCACCACCGCGCTGATTCCCGGCAAGCCCGCGCCGCGGCTGATCACGGCCGAGATGGTCGAGTCGATGAAGGACGGCAGCGTCATCGTCGACCTGGCGGCGGAGCAGGGTGGCAACTGCGAGTTGACCGAGCCCGGCACGGTCGCCAGGCACCATGGCGTGACCATCATCGGTTACACCGACCTGCCCAGTCGCCTGGCGGCCCAGTCCAGCCAGCTGTACGCGACCAACCTGCGCCACCTGTTGACCGACCTGACCCCTGAAAAGGACGGCCGGATCGTGGTCGACATGGAGGACGAGGTCTTTCGCGGTGCGACCGTCTGCAAGGACGGCGAGACCACCTGGCCGCCGCCGGCTCCGAAGCTCTCCGCGGCGCCGCCCAAACCGAAGCCCG
>CAYPMU010000219.1:0-2058 GCA_964411975.1 uncultured Gammaproteobacteria bacterium
GGGTTCGGGCGAATCGACCTTCTGGGTGCCGCGGATCTCGACCAGCACCTTGAGGACCAGCTCATGCTTCACGCCGGCCTGCTCCAGGACGGTCTTGGCCGCCGACGTCGCGCCCAGGAGGCCCAACAGCAGGTGTTCGGTGGAGATGTACTCGTCGCCGAAATTGGCGGCTTCCTTTTCCGCCTGGCGCAGGGTCTTGATCGTGGCCGGATTCACCTGCATCTGTACCGTCTCGCTGTCGATCTTGACCGCCGGCAGCTGTTTCAGGGCGGCGTCGACCTGCTGGGCGAGGGAGGGAATGTCCACGCCGATCTTCTTGCAGACCGAAATGACCACGCCCTCCTTCTGCTCCAGGAGCGCTTTGAGCAGGTGCAGCGGATGGATCTCCGGGTTCTGGCCGTCCAGGGCCAGGGCCTGGGCCAGGTCAATGGCCTCGCGGGATTTGGTGGTGAAATTATTGGGTATCATAACGTTCATTGAGTTAGCACTCATAGCCTTAGAGTGCTAAATAGCATTTTACCCCCATTTTCCGGCCTGTCAAGCTGTTGTTCGGTGCCACTTTTGCTGACCTGATGACGTTCAGTCAAAAGTAATACTTCGCCGGAAAGGGTGTTCAATGAGCAGGCGGTCACCCGCGTCTTGACGGCCCGGGTGTTCAATGATAGTTTCCAATATCGTTCCGCCGACGGGTGGGGCGGTCAACGAAAATAGCCAGTTCTTAAACCAAAAGGAGTTCGCCATGAGAGGTAACGAGTGCCTCAAGAAGACCGCCAAGTTCGCGGTCGGCGCGGCCGTCATCGTCGCCCTCATCCCCGTGGGCCTGTGTTTCCTGGGCCTTTGGGGCTATTGCGTGGGCGGCGGCGACATCAAGAGCTGCTGATCTCTTCCTGCCGGTCGGGTATTCGCCTGATCGGCCTTTTTTATGCTAAAATTATGGCTTCAGGTATGGAAAAACAGGCCTCATTCATCGACTTTCTCAGGTTCGTCGCCCGTCGTCTGGCGCCGTATCGGCGGCGCATATTTTGGTGCCTCTTCCTGTCGTTGCTGGCGGCGGCGTTGAGCACGCTCGGCCCCGTCTTCATGGGCCGCGGTTTTGACCTGGCCGGACTACACCGGCCGTTCTTGTGGTATGGCGGCGCCCTGGCGGTCTGGTGGCTCATGAATATGGCGGCCGACGCTTTGCGCACCTACCTGATGACCCGGGGAAGCGATATCTCGGAAAAGGTGGCCCTGGACGACGAGGTCGATTCGATCCTCCGCCTGCTGGACAAGCCGCTGGGTTTCCATTTCGGTTCCAAGATGGGGGAAACGATGGAAACGGTCTCGGGCTTCCGCTGGCGGCTGGAGAACTTCATCGAAACGACCATCTTCGACCTGGTGCCGGCGATGCTCTCGATCACGGCGATCCTGGGGTATCTGTTCTATCTGGACTGGCTGATCGCCCTGATCCTGGCCGTTTCCATGGCCGCCTACCTTAGTTACAGTTATGTATCCGGCCGCAAGCGCCTGGCGTTCAACAAGAAGATCGGCGAACTGGAGCGCGGCGCTTTGGCTGCCGGCTGGGACGCGTTGAATAACGTTCTGGTGGTCAAGTCGACGACCAACGAGGACCTGGTGGGACGGCAGCTGGCAGATGGCGCGGCATCCTATAACCAGGTCATGTTCGAGTTCAACCGTTTCCACGACCGGATGTTCAGCGTGCTGAACGCCATCGCCGGCTGCGGTATGTTCGGCTCCCTCGCCGTCGGCGCGGCCCATTTCGCTGGCGGGACTCTGACCTTCGGCCAGCTCTCATCGGCCACGGCCTTTGTCTTTTCCAATTTCGGCTACGTCCGCTGGGTGCACTGGCAATGTTCGCAGATCATCAGCTGCCTGGCCAAATACCGGGACGTCCGCGCCGTCATGGATCGACCGGACGAGGATTTCGTTTCCGGGCAAGAGGTCAAATTGGGCGGCGACGTCGAATTCCGCCACGTCCGGTTCCGCTACCGCGAGGATAAGCCGGCCCTGGAGGACATCAGCTTCACCGCCCGGGCGGGTCAGCTGGTGGCGCTGGTT
>CAYPMU010000220.1:0-2055 GCA_964411975.1 uncultured Gammaproteobacteria bacterium
GGACAACGAGGCCGGTATTCGGCCGGCCGAGGCGAAAATCCCAGCCTCGGAGCCATCAAAAGACGCCGTGCCCATCGGGCATGGCGTCTTTTGTTTACTGTGGAACTGGGATTCGAACGGGTTGCGAGCGAGGCGGAGCCCGCAACGTCCAGCGGCGACAGCCGAGCGACGCCGGACGCGAGCCGGCGCAGCGGCCGGCGGCAACCCAGGACAACGAGGCCGGTATTCGGCCGGCCGAGGCGAAAATCCCAGCCTCGGAGCCAAAAATCTACTACGAGTGGCTGGTTTTTGATATCATTGATCCATGATTCACTAACACTCGTTTATGTCCTACGTCGACGGTTTCGTAATACCCATTCCTAAGAAGAACCTGAAGGCATATCGCAAGATGGCTGCGGAGGGCGCCAAGATGTGGATGAAAGCCGGCGCGCTCCAGTACTTCGAATGCGCGGGGGATGACCTCAACATCAAGCCCATGGGAGGAATGAGGGCTAAGAACTTCCTCCAGATGGCAAAGGTGAAGAAGGGCGAGACGGTTTTCTTCTCGTTCATCATCTATAAGTCACGCGCCCATCGCGATGCGGTCAACAAGAGGGTGTATGCGGAAATGGCGAAACAATACGGCAAGCACAAGGATATGCCCGCTATGCCGTTCGACATGAGGCGGATGGCCTACGGAGGGTTCAAGGCGATCGTCGAGGCCTGACAGATCTTGGAATAGTTATGCCCGCCTTGTGAAGACGGGCAGGGCGAAATGTTCTGCACACTCATTTATCCAGTTGCGGATGTGAAGTCAGTTACCCACCGATTGCCCAAGAATTGCCCATAATAAGAATAGTCCCCTCGCCAAGGACGTCCGCCGCGCCAAGCCCCACCACCGTAATATCAAAACCGCCCCGCAACATTACGGGGCGGCTTTAATTTCATCTACTTGACCGTCTTGGCGGCCTTCTTGGCCGAAGTTTTCTTGCCGACGGCTTTCTTGGGCTTGGCCTCGGCGCCGGCCTCGACCGGCTTGGCCTCGGCCGGGATCGTCGGGGCCGCATCTTTCTTAGCCTCGGCGGCGACAGCCTTAGCCGGCTTATCCGCGGCGATGGCTTCCTTGCGCGGCTGAGACGCGTCCAACGCCTTGATGATCTTATCGAGCTTGGCGTTAAGGATGTCGAACTGCATCTTGGCCTGGTCCGGCTTCTGCTCAACGCGGCCGCCGTCATTCTTGCCGAAACAGGCGCGGCAATAGACCGGCTTCTCGCCGGTAGGGCGGAAGGGGACTTCGCAGCGGCTGCCGCAGCGATCGCAGGTCGCCTCGAACATCCGCTTCTCTTCGAAGGACGGACGTCCGGCGTCGCGGCCGCCGAACTTGCCCGAAGCCGCCGGGCCCTCTGTCCGGAAACAATCCTGGCAATAGACCGGCTTCTCGCCGGTGGGGCGGAAGGGGACCTCGCAGGGCCGGTGACATTTGTCACAGGTGGCCTGGTGCAGGCGCGGCGCCGGGCGATCGCCAAAGCCCCTGTCCCTGAAACCGCCGCCGAACTTACGACCGCCGCCGCCGAAACTTCCGCCTCGACCGAAATTACCCATATCAGTCCAAAGTTATGGTTGCTGAAATAAAAGCATAATTTAGCATAAAATCGGCTTTCTGTCAATGGTCAGGCCTGGACCTCAAGCCGGGGCGCCCGAGAATTCTCCAAATATATATTTAAAAAGCTCCGTAAAAGGAGCTTTTCAGATCGCGTCAAAGCGGCGCGTCTCGCCCGCCGCCCGCCCGCCTAATTGATCGGTCGGCCGTTCTCCAGGATCCGCATTTGCCATTTCCGCAGCGCCCGGAAGAACGGTTTGGTCGGAACCACGCCTTCGGGCGCATGGGCGCCGGGCTGGCGGATGACTTCTTCCTTCAGCATGACGGCGATGATGCCGGCCGGGATGCCGGTATCGATGTTGCAGCCGTGTTCCTCCCATTCCGGCAGCGTCGGCACCAGGCACTCCATCTGGACGGTCTTAGGCCGGCGGTTCTTGCGGCCGGTTACCGTCACCCAGAGGTTCTCCCGTTCCTGA
>CAYPMU010000221.1:0-2055 GCA_964411975.1 uncultured Gammaproteobacteria bacterium
TTTTATGTTTATTTTGTCGGACTAAGGCTAAGTGTACGCGAGGAAAGGTCCCCCGCTGGTGGCCTATAGGCTACCACCGGCGGCCGGGCCGGTCAAGATAGTTCTATCAACTGTTTTTCAACAAGAGCGGACCAGGGCCGGCAACAAAGCCGCGGACAGGACGGACCTCAGGGCTTCGGCGGGGCGGCCGGTCGGGGCGGCAGCGGCGCGGGTGCCGCCACCGGCGTCGCGGCGCCGAGCTTGGTCCGTTCCAATATCTCCTGCTCGACAATGGAACGGTCGCGTCCGTACTTGAGCCGGGCCAGCATCTTGATGGCCTCGGCGATCTTGCGGTCCGGCTTGACCATCGGATTCGGCGAAAAATTGAACGGCCGCGACGACTGGTTGTCGATCAGCATCTTGCAGTTATAGGTGAACTTCTCCACGTTGACCAGGTCGAAGGCGGAGAAGACCGGCGCGAACTCCTTCTCCAGCTGGGTGGCGTCCTCGATGCCGATGCGGCCGACCATGATCGTGCCGGCGTTGCCCATGACCGCGTCCTTGATCTCGGTGTCGCCTTTGGGCGACAGTTGTCCCAGGTACTGGTGGGCCAGGTACAGGCTCAGGGCGTATTTACGGGCCTCGGACAGGATGGTGGCGATGGACGGAGTGACGAAGTTCTGGAACTCGTCGATGTAGAGATAAAAAGGATGACGCTTATCGGCCGGCATGTCGGCGCGGCCCATGGCCGCCATCTGCAGCTTGGTGACGATGATCAGGCCGAGCAGAGTGGCGTTGATGTCGCCGATCTTGCCTTTGGACAGGTTGACCAGGAAGATCTTCCTCTCGTCCATGATCTGGCGGAAATTGAAGGCCGACTTCTGCTGGCCGATGATGTTGCGCAGCATGCCGTTCTCGACGAAGCGTCCGACCTTGGAGATGATGTAGCCGAACATCTCCGACTTATGGAAGTCCGAGGTCTTGGCCACCTCCTTTTCCCAGTAATTGCGCACCACCGGGTCGGTCACTTTCTTGGTCCATTCTTTCTGGTATTCCGGGTCGACCACCAGCCGCGGCACCTCGGCGATGGTGCCGGGATTGTCCTTGTCGGACATCAGCGTCAGGAACAGGTTGCGCATGGTGTGCTCGAACATCGGACCGATCATCTCCGGCGGGAAGAGCTTGTAGAAGATGGCGATCATCTCGCCGACCACGTAATCCTTCATCTCCTCGGTCGGCGCCTCGAGCATGTTCAGGCCGATGGGGCGCTCGGTATCCGAGGGGTCGAAGATGACCACGTCGTCCGCCCGCTCCTTGGTGACGCAACCCAGGACGGTCTCGACCAGGTCGCCGTGCGGGTCGATGATGCACAAACCGTCGCCGTTGTCGATATCCTGCTTGGCCAGGGAGGCGATGAACTCCGACTTGCCGACGCCGGATTTGCCGACGCAGTACATGTGGCGCATCCGGTCGCCTTTCTTGATGAACACCGGCGTGATCATGTTGCGGTAATTGATCTGGCCGAGGCGCAGGCCCTCCTTGGGGATGTTCGACGGCGGCGGCGCCTTGCGGGCCGTCAGCCAGCGGATGTTCGGGGTCTCGGTCGAAGGCAGCGGGAAATGGTAAATGCCGGCCAGCTCCTCGCCGGTCATGACCATGCTCCCCCGGTCGCGCCAGGTGCGATAAATGAAATCGCGGATCAGCCGCTTGGGGTTGCCGATGGTCTTGACCAGGGTGTTGCCGAACTGCGGGCTGTTGTACTGATTGAAGGCATTGATGATGTTGCTCAGGTACATGTTGGCCTTGTCCCGGGTGGCCGCCGCGGCCACGATGCGGATCTGCACGTCCAGGCCGAATTTGGCCGCTTTCTCTTCGATGGACTTGACCATCTCCTCCTCGAGCGGCGACATCTTGTGCTCCTTGGGCGCTTCGCCGGGCTTGGCCGGAGCCTTGCCCGAGGCCAGCATGCTGCCGAGCATGCCGAAAAAGGTCAGCTGGGCCATGGCTTCGTTGAGCGTCTTCCCTTGCTGCATCAGGTTGGCGATGCGGATGGCCGGCTGGCGCCAGACGGCCTTG
>CAYPMU010000222.1:0-2049 GCA_964411975.1 uncultured Gammaproteobacteria bacterium
GCCGCTCGGCACCCACGAGCGCTTCATCGGCTTCCTCATCGAGCATTACGCCGGCGCTTTCCCGGTCTGGCTGGCGCCGATCCAGGTCCAGGTCATCCCCGTGGGCAAGGAACACTGGAAGACCGCCCGGAAGCTGCACAAGCTGCTCCAGGCCGAGGGCATCCGTTCGGCTTATGACGAGCTGCGCGAGACCGTCGGCTACAAGATCCGCAAGGCCGAGAGGATGAAGGTGCCTTACATGCTGGTCATCGGCGATAAGGAGAAGTCCCTGAAATCGGTCAACGTCCGCACCCGCGGCAAGAAGCAGGAGAAGCGCCAGCCTCTCGCGGTTTTCATGGCCAAGGTCAGGGAGGACATCGCCAAGCGCCGGGGCAAGCTGTAAGCGTGAGCCGCGCATTCCGAGACAAAACCAAAACCCGCCTCGCAATGACGCGGGGCGGGTTTTTCAATTCATGGTTCAGCGGACTTTGACGTTGACGACCGGCGCCGGCCGCTTCATCCTCTGGCGCAGGGCGTACATTTTGAGCCACGCGTCCTGCTTGCGGGCGACGTACTTGGCCGGCTCCTTCATCATCGCTTTGGTCTCGTTGATCTCGCCTTTGAGCGCGGCGGCGGCGTTCTCCTTGCGGTTATGCTCATTGGCCAGCCGTCCCAGTCCGGGGTTGAAGAGTTTCTTCAGGCCGAAACCCCAGCGTTTCAGCCGGGAAACGGCGTTGGCGTCGTTCTGCGCCTGGATGTCCACGCCGTACTTTTCCTTGATGGCCTGGGCCAGTTCCTTGGTGCCGGGTTCGTGGACGGTGCGTTTGGCCTCAAGCGTCCCGTCGGCTTTCTCGCCGGCGACGACCGTGGATCTGCCTTCCACCAGTTCCTCGACCCGGTTCTCCAGGAAAGCCACGGCCTTGTTCAGTGCGGCCTGGCGCTCCGGGCTGAATTTCCCGGTCTTCGAAGCTTCGGCCATTTCCTTGTCCGAAAGGGGCGTCATTTCGCTGAACGCGTCGAAGACCAGGCCTTCGGCGTCGGTACTGCCTTTGGCCACGCCTTCGCCCGTCCGTTCCTCGGTGATCATCTCGTCGGTGACCTCGATCGGCTTGCGCATCTCCGGCGTGAGCAGGATCGGCTCTTCCGGCTGTTTGCGCATCTCCGGCGTGAGCAGGATCGGCTCTTCCGCGGCTTTTTCCGCCGCCACCCGGTCCTTTTCGATCTGTCGGAGATCGGCCAGCGCTTCTTCGGTCTCCCGGCTGGGCCGCTCCTTGCCGGCGAATTTCTGGTGCAAGGCGGCCATCTCTTTTTGCAGATCGGCCACGTTCTCTTTCAGGAACTCGATCTCGGCTTTGGCGCCGCGTTCGCCGCCGGGATAATTAAGGAAGCTGATCATGACCTCGAGCTTGTTCAGTTTTTCCTGTTTTTCGGCCAGTTTGCCGCTCAGTTTGTCCAGGTCGGCCATGGCGTCGGTGAATTCCTTGCCGTTCTCGCCGTATCCCGCCAGGATCTCTTCGCGCCGTTTCTTCAGGTCCTCGATCTCCGCGTCGATAGTCCGCCCCAAAGTTTCGGCGCCGCGGGTGCCGAACTTGCCGAGAGCGCCGCTGGCCGCGGTCAGGTCCTGTTTTTCCTTCTCTTTTCTGGCTATCTTGTCGCCGATGCCGCGATAAGCCTCCACGTCCTGGGCGAACTGCGAGGCGGGTTCCGCGGCTTCCGTTTCCGCTTTGGCGGCCGCGGCTTCCTTTTCCAGGTCGAATTTAGGCTTCTCTTCCTGAGAAACTTCTTCCGGTTGCGGTCTGGCGGTTTCGCCGTGCGGCATATGATTGAGGCTAAGATTTCTATATAAGATCGTAGCATTATTTAGCCAAAAAGTCAATTCATTTTGGCTCTATCTCCCCGTTATTTAAGGTTAAAAAAATCCGCAGCCTGGGTCAGGTCTGCGGATGGGCTTGAAGCAGCGGCCGCAGCAGACGCGCGGCATTCCGGCCGCAGCGCGTGGTCAGGACCACCGCGGCGTCCGCGGACAGGCTGTCCTGGGACGGCAAGGGCGGGCTGAGCGGCCCGGTCTTG
>CAYPMU010000223.1:0-2006 GCA_964411975.1 uncultured Gammaproteobacteria bacterium
GGTCGAACGCCGTTTCGCCGGCGGCCTCGGCATCATGGCCGACGACGTCGTGGCTGCGCTCTATGCCATGGGCGTGCTCGCGGTGCTACAACACCTCGCCTGACTCAGCGACGTCGCCTGCACGGCGATTTCCCCCTTCCTGCAAGAACTCAACTGCCAGGCCGGTCCTTGCTTTGTGTCGATTAAAGACAGTGCCAGGGCCGATCCCGGCAGACACGCTGAAAGTGGACTATGCTGTGAAATGTTCTAACACGTGTTTGGGGCAGCTGATTCCGCGTAAAACAATCAAACAGACAGGAGAGTGCACATGAACAATGCAGACATCTGGCGCCGGCGAGCGGGCTTCCCCGCCGCCGGCTTTTTGCTGGTGGGTCTGATGGCCGCATCCGCGGCGTCGGCGCAGGGGGCCGATGCGGAGGAGAACATACTCGAGGAAATTACCGTAACGGGTTCGCGCATCCGCCAGGATCCGCTGGAACAGCGCCTGCCCGTGTTGTCGCTGAGCGAGGAGGATTACCGCGCGTCCGGCGCCACCTCGCTGGGTGATTTCGTGCAGCGCTTGCCCATCGCCGGGTCGGCGATCAACCGCACCAATAACTCCTCGGGCAACCTGGGCTTCCCGCCAGACGGCGGCGGCATTGGCGCCGGCGCGGCCGAGATCGATTTACGCTACCTTACCTCCAAGCGCGTGCTGGTCCTGGTCGACGGGCGCCGCTGGATCAAGGGTTCGTCCGGTTCCGGCGTGTCGGGGGCGGTCGACCTGAACTCCATCCCGGTAAACGCAGTGAAGTCCATCGAGATCCTGCAGGACGGCGCGTCGGCGATCTACGGCAGCGACGCCATCGGCGGCGTCCTCAACATCATCACGCAGGACGACTTTGACTCGCTGAAGGCTTCGGCCTATTACGGCGAGTTCGAGCAGGGCGACGGCGAGACCGCTGAATTCGACGTGCGCTTCGGCGCGCGCGGCGAGCGCAGCCGGGCCCTGATCGACGTGAGCTACGCCGACCAGAAGGAAGTCAACACCCAGGACCGCCCCGAGTCGGTGTATCCCCTGCCGGGCTTTCCCTTCGGCGTCAGTTCGGGCACGCCGGCCGGCCGTTTCATTTTCTTCGACCCGACGGTGGGTGATTTCGTTAGCTTGGCACCCAACGCCGGCGTCAGCAACCCGGTCTGGGATCCGAACGACCAGGACAACGACGGTTTCCACAACTTCGCCCTGGCCGACCGTTTCAACTACCAGCCCTTCAATCACCTGGTTACGCCGAACGAGCGCCTGAACATTTTCGGCAAGGCCGAGTATGACCTCAGCGATAATGTCATGCTGCGGGTACTGGCCAGTTATACCAACCGCAAGTCCCAGGGCCGGGCTGCGCCGGTGCCCCTGTTCTTCGGGCCCGACGGCGGTTCGACGCCCTTCATGGTGAACGTGAACTGGCCGGCCGATCATCCCCACAACCCCTTCGGCATCGATCTCGGGCCGGACAACATTTCGTTCTTCGGCCGGCGCCCGGTCGAGGCCGGGCCGCGCATCTTCAACCAGGATGTCGATTCCTGGTACGTGTCGACCGGACTCGATGGCGACATCGAGCTGGGTGGGCGCGAGATGTACTGGGACGTCTCCGCCGTTTGGTCGGAAAATAACGCGACCCAGGTCAAGCTCAACCAGTTCAATGCGCGCAGCCTGAACATTGCGCTCGGCCCGACGGACGTCTGCGCGGCCAATCCGGGTTGCGTGCCGATCAACATCGTCGGTGAAGGCTCGATGACCCAGGAAATGCTGGATTTCGTGACCTACACCGGCGTCGACACCAGCAGCCAGGAGCTGTTCGATTTCACCGCCAACCTGGCCGGCGACCTGTTCGATCTGCCGGCCGGCGCGGTCGGTTTTGCGGTCGGTTTCGAATACCGCGAGGAAGACGGCAGCTTCATACCCGATCCGGTCGTAGCCGCCGGCGAGACCGCCGACGTGCCGACCAATCCGACCACCGGCGGTGTCGACGTCA
>CAYPMU010000224.1:0-1994 GCA_964411975.1 uncultured Gammaproteobacteria bacterium
CGCCGAAAAAATCGGCCGAAATCCTCGGCATTGCATGGTCTTCGAGGATGCGCACGTCGGCATCGAGGCCGGACTGGCGGCGGGCGCGAAAGTGATCGCCGTGGCCACCACGAATCCCCTCGAATCCCTGGGCAAGGCAGACCTGGCCGTGGCGTCCTTGCAGGACGTCACCTGGCCGCTGCTCCGCGACCTGTTCCGGCAGCCATATTAATAATACTATTGTCGGACGGACCCCGATAATAGAGTAGGCAAATGACCGTCAAGAGTGCAGCGGCAACCGGCGACGCCGAGTCCATCCGGA
Source organism: uncultured Gammaproteobacteria bacterium (assembly GCA_964411975.1). Taxonomy (GTDB): domain Bacteria; phylum Patescibacteriota; class Patescibacteriia; order SG8-24; family SG8-24; genus CAYPMU01. Next base: position 302 of record CAYPMU010000224.1, read on the forward strand.
ACGGGGATGCCATCCTCGGTTGCGAACTGGGCTCGACCCGGATCAAGGCCACGCTGATCCGCCCGGACGGCACCTCGCTGGCGTCCGGCTCGTACCAGTGGGAAAACCGGCACGAACAGGGCGTCTGGACCTACCACATGGAGGACGTCTGGCAGGGCGTCGCCGCCTGTTACGCGGACCTGCTCACCGACGTGCAGCGGCGGCACGGCTGCGGCGTGACCCGTCTCGCCGCCGCCGGGTTCAGTGCCATGATGCACGGCTACATTGCGGTGGACGAGGCGGGCGAACTGCTGGTGCCGTTCCGCACCTGGCGCAACAATTTCACCGGCCAGGCCGCGGCTGAACTCACGCAGCTCTTCGGCTGGCCGATCCCGCAGCGCTGGAGCATCGCCCACCTGTATCAGGCCATCCTGAAGGGCGAGAAACACCTCCCGAGCCTGGCCGGCATTACGACCCTGGCCGGCTACGTGCACTGGAAACTCACCGGCGAGTGGAGCATCGGCATCGGCGACGCCTCCGGCATGTTTCCGGTCGATCCGGAATCCCAAGCCTGGGACGCCGGCATGCTCGCCGCCTTCGATGCCCACATCGCCGACCGCCGCTACCCCTGGAAGCTGGCGGACCTGCTGCCGCGCATCGTCCCCGTGGGTCAGAGCGCCGGACGCCTCGGCCAGAACGGCGCCAAGTTGCTCGACCCGTCCGGCGGCTTGCAGCCCGGCGCGCCGCTTTGCCCGCCGGAAGGCGACGCGGGCACCGGGATGGTCGTGACCAACGCCATCCGGCCGCGCACCGGCAACGTTTCCGCGGGAACGTCGGTCTTCGCGATGCTGGTGCTGGACCGGAAGCTGTCCCGCGCGCACCCGGAGATCGATCTCGTGCTGACGCCCGACGGCCGCCTGGTCGGCATGGCCCACTCGAACAACTGCACGTCGGATTTCAACGCCTGGATGGCGCTGTTCGCGGAGGCCGCCCGGGCGCTGGGCGCCGAGGTCTCCGACGCCGACCTGTACGACCGGTTCATGCCGCTGGCCCTGGAGGGCGACGCCGACGCCGGCGGCCTGCTTGCCTACGGTTACATTTCCGGCGAGCACCTGACCGGCTTCGCGGAAGGCCGCCCCCTGTTCGTCCGGCAGCCGGACGGCGCCTTCACGCTGGCCAATTTCGTCCGTGCGCACCTGTTCTCCGCGCTCGGCGCGCTGCGCACCGGCCTGGACGTGCTGACCGGGCAGGAAGGCGTGCGCGTCGAGGAACTCTGCGGACACGGCGGCTTCTTCAAGACGCCCGGGGTCGGTCAGCGGATCATGGCGGCCGCGACCAATACGCCGGTCAGCGTGCCGCGGACCGCGGGGGAAGGCGGCGCCTGGGGCATGGCCCTGCTGGCCGCCTATGCCGTGCGGGAGCAGCGTGACACGCAGCTGCCGGACTTCCTGGACGCGGTGATCGGGGACAGCATCGGCGGCGCGATCGCGCCCCGGCCGGAAGACGTGGACGGATTCAACCGCTATTTCCAGCGCTACACCGCGGGCCTGCCGATCGAGGCGGCGGCGGTCGAGAGGTTTCGCTGACATGAGTTACTCCGAGCTGAAGCGCGCGGCCTGGGAAGCCAACATGGAGCTCAACGCCCGTGGCCTGGTCCTCTACACCTGGGGCAACGTCTCGCAAGTCGACCGCGAGCGCGGCGTGCTGGCGATCA
>CAYPMU010000225.1:0-1987 GCA_964411975.1 uncultured Gammaproteobacteria bacterium
TTCGTCGATGCTGGACACGGCGTAGACCTGGTAGAGGCCCCGCTGTTGGGCCTCGAGGACCTCTTCCTTGAGCATGAGGTCGTCGAGGTTGCGCGTCGGCATGACCACGCCATGGCCTGGTTTGAGCAGGCCGCGGCGCTTGAGAGTACCGAAGTGTCCTTCGATCTTCTCGTTCACGCCGCCGATCGGCTGGGCCTCGCCCCACTGGTTCATGGAACCGGTGATGGCCAGGCGCTGATCGACCGGCAGGTCGGTAATGGCCGAGATGATGGCGATCGTCTCCGCCAGGGAGGCGCTGTCGCCGTCGATGCCGCCGTAGCACTGCTCGAAGCAGAGCTGAACGGCCAGGCTGAGCGGCTTCTTGCGGCCGTACTGGCCGGAGAGATAGCCGCGGATCACGGCCGTCGCGGTGTTGGTCGACGGTCCGCTGACCTCGGCTTCCCGCTGGACCAGCACCACCTTTTCCTTGCCGGCGAAGGCGCGGGCGGTGATGCGGGTCGGCGCGCCGAAGCTGATCTCCGGCGAGAGGGTGAAGACGACCAGACCGTTGATCTGGCCGACCTTGGACCCATCGTGATCGATGAGCATCACGCCCTTGTCCAGCCAGTCGTCCTGGTAGCGGTGGATCGAAAGCGCCTGGCGTTCGAACCTGGCGTCGATGGCCTGGCGGACGTGTTCGGGTCCGACCGCGGACGCGTCCTCTTCGGTCGCCCAATGCGCGGCTTCGGTGATCAGGTCCTTGAGGATCCCGAACTCGGCCGAGGCCTTGCCCTGGTTGCCGACGCGGCGCGAGCCGTATTCGACGAGTTTGGCCACGGCCGCCGGGGTGAATTCCGGCAGCTGGCCCTCTTCCCGGCAGAGCCGGACGAAAGCGGCGTAGGCCGCCGGCGCGTCGGCGATGTTCAGCCGGTCGTCGAATTCGGCGATGACCCGGAACAGGTTGTCGAACTCCGGTTCGTAATGCCGCAGCATCCGTTCCAGGTGGCGGTCGCAGGTGACCACGATCCGGACGTTGACGGGGATGTCCTGGGGACGGAAGTCCAGCAGGCTTTCGGCGTCGACGAACCGGGCCTTGCCTTCGATGGCCAGGGTCCGCGTGCGGATGACCTCGAGCAGCTTGTACAGGGTCAGGACGCCGCCCCAGCGCAGCAGATCTTCCAGGTCGAAGACCAGGAAGCCGCCATTGGCCTTGAGGCAGGCGCCGGCTTCGATCATGGTGTGATCGACTTTGACGGCGCCGTCCGAATTGACCACCTGGGCGTTGATCCGACCGAACAGCTCGGAATACTGCGGCACGGCCACGTAAACGACCGGCGGATGCTTCTGGCCGCTGTTGTCGACCAGCAGGTTCGCCTGGGTCAGGCGCTGGATGCTGCCGCCGTCGTCTTCCTGGTGGCCGGTCCGCTGGAGCAGCAGGCCGCCGATCGACATCGTCGCCGGCGCGTCCGCCTGTTCCTTGAGACAGATCTTCAGGATGACGTTCTCGAGTCCCGCCAGGTAGCGGGCGGCGCTTTCGGAGTCGCCGACCAGGGCGCGCAGCGGCTTCAGGGCCTTGGCCAGGGCTTTCCGCACCTGCTGCTGCTCGACCTTGCGGCGTTCGATCTCGCCCAGTGCGGCCAGATTGGCCTCCGTTTCCTGGGCTTCGCGGACGACCTCTTCGGCCTGCTTCAGCGTTTCGCCGTTGAGCTTGTCCTTGAGTTCCTGGGACAGCGCGTCCCATTCTTCCTTGGACATCGTCTCGCCCGGGCGCTGCAGCGAAAGCGGCACGAGCCAGCGGCGTTCGTCGTCCTCGGCCATGGCGAACCCGAAATCCCTGAGCTTCTCTCCGGCGGTGGTCCAGAGGTTCTGGACCAGGGAGCGGAGCGATTCCTGGAATTGGGCCCTCAGGGCCTCTACCAGCTGCGGCAGGACCGTGGCGGCGTATCGGCCGACCGTTTCCAGCCGCTTCTTGAGCTCGGCGCCCTTGCCGTTCTCCAGGGTGATGGTG
>CAYPMU010000226.1:0-1952 GCA_964411975.1 uncultured Gammaproteobacteria bacterium
CCCAGGTCCGCCCCCTCGCCGATCGGCAGGCCGTCGGAGCCGGCTTCGAGGTCGTTGATGTCGTAGACCGCGACGCTCGGGGCACTCGCTTCGTCCGGGTTCAGCGGCGAATCCACCCACAGGTTGGTCGATTCCGGGTGCGACTTGACGAACAGCGAGCCGCCGCCCTGTCCTTCGAGCGTGCGCACGACTTTCCAGGCATGTTCCGGATGGCCCTCGGGATCGGTTGCGATGAAGGTCACGTTGGCGTTGCCGAGCGCGCTGGTCACCCAGACCGGCCCGTACTTCGGGTCGACCAGGTTGGCGCCGCGGCCGGGATGCGGGATCTTGGTCACGTCGATCAGCGCTTCCAGTTCACGTTCGCGGGAATCGACCACGGCGATCTTGTCGGACTGGTTGGCGGCGGTCAGGAAGTAACGCTTGCTGCGGTCCCAGCCGCCGTCGTGCAGGAAGCGCGCGGCGCCGATTTCCGTAACGGTCAGGTTTTCCGGGTCCTCGTAATTCACCAGCAGGATCTTGCCGGTTTCCTTCACGTTGACGATGAACTCCGGGTGTTCGTGCGAAGCCACGATGGCGGCGACGCGGGGCTCCGGGTGGTACTCCTGGGTGTCCACGGTCATGCCGCGGGTCGACACGATCTTCATCGGCTTGAGGGTGTCGGCCTCCATCAGCACGTACTGCGGCGGCCAGTAGGCGCCGGCGATGGCGTACACGTCCGGGTAGTCCTTGTGCTTGGAGGTCTCGACCGAGCGCGCTTCCAGCCCGATCTTGATCTCGGCCACGATCTGCGGCGGGTTCATCCACAAATCGATCATGTCGATCTTGGCGTCGCGGCCAATCGTGTACATGTAGCGGCCGGAGGCCGACGGGCGCGAGATGTGCACCGCGTAGCCGGTCGGTACGATGGAAACCACCTCGTAGTTGTCGCCGTCGATAATGGCCACCTGGCCGGCGTCGCGCAGGGTGACGGCAAAGAGATTATCAATGTTGCGGTCGTGTTGCGGCGCGTCGGGGCGGTCTTCCGGAGCCACCATCACTTTCCAGCTGGCCATGATTTCCGGCATGCCGAATTCCGGCGGCGCCGGCGGCTCGTGCTGCAGGTAGCGCGCCATGGCGTCGATCTGCTCGGCACTGAGGTCGCCGGAAGTGCCCCAGTTGGGCATGCCGGCGGCCGAACCGTAGGTGATCAGCGCCTTCAGGTAGTCGGTGCCTTTCTCGCGGGTGATGTCCGGGGTCAGCGGCTTGCCGGTCGCGCCCTTGCGCAGCACGCCGTGGCAGCCGGCGCAGCGCTCGAAATAGGTCTGGGTCGCGCCGTCGAACTCGGCCTGGGTCATCGGCGGCCCTTCGGAGTCGATGAAGCCCTTGGCCGCGTCGATGGCGCTGGGGGCGCCCTGGTAAGCCATTTCTTCCTTGGAGCCGACCGGGTGGTCCGCCGGGCCGGTTACGGTCGCGCCGCCGCGCGCCGCGGCGACTTCGCCGGAACTGACTTCGCCGCCCGGGTTGCCCCAGGAATTCATCACGAAGGTGACGACGTCGGCCACCTGGGCGTCGTTCAGGTAAGAGAGGTTGGGCATCACGGCGTTGTATTCCTTGCCGTTGACCGTGATCGGGCCGGTCAGGCCGTTGAGGATGGCGGTAACGGCCGAGGCGGCCCCGTTCTCGGCCAGGTAGCTGGACTCGGCCAGCGGCGGAAAGGCGCCGGCCAGGCCCTGGCCGCTGGCCTGGTGACAGGCGGCGCAATGCGTGGCGTAAACCTGGCCGCCGGCGGCCATGCGTTCGTCCAGGGTGCGGCTGGCCGCCTCGGCGGCGTGCACGGCGACGGCCGGGTCGGCGGCCTGTGGCGCCGGCTGGGCCGTTTGATCTTCCTGTGCGCAGGCGGTCATCGACAGGACCAGCGCGACGCCGAGGAAAAGCGTCCTGCTGGGGATGCGATTGGTCGTCATTTCGTTCTC
>CAYPMU010000227.1:0-1793 GCA_964411975.1 uncultured Gammaproteobacteria bacterium
CGGTCTGGATCTTGACCAGGCGGACGCCGGGCCGGTAGGTGACGCTGGCGCCCAGCGGCAGCGCGGCCAGATAGGCGTCGGTCACGGTGACCACGCCGGCGAAATCACCGGCGTACCAGGAATCATGGATCTTCTGGTTGGGAAAGGCGTGGCGCTTGCCGTCGAGGCCGCAATAATAGACGGCCGGACTGGACGCGCTCTTGACGCGCATGCCGGCGCAATCCGGCGCGGCCGCGCCCGAGGCCGTGACGAAGCCCTTGTCGGCGTCGATGGTCGCGGCGGCCGCGGTGGCGGCGTCCTTGTCATAGTCATAAGCCGCCGGCTGCTGGCACTCGGTACAGACGGCCGGCGCCGTGCCTTCTATATGGAAATCTCCGGGGCTGACGGCGACGGCGACGATGCCGCCCATCCCGTCCAACCCGTAGAATTTCAGGCGGGCGTGGTCGGTGGTGGTCACGGACGGCACGGTCCAGGCGAACAGGCCGTTATTGGCGGCGCCGTCGGCCACGGTCTGGACATAGGTCCGGCCGCCGTCGAGGGACAGGCGGATGCGAACGGTCTGGGCGGCGTAACCCGCGGCCTGCCAGCCGATCTGGTAGACCTGGCCGGCCTGCAGCGACGCGCCGGCGCCCGGCAGCGACGGGGTCAGGGAGGGTTTGGCGTTGTTCTCGGAGCCGGCCGTGGAGCAGGTGGTGGTCCCCGGCGTGACGGTGACGACGCGCGGCCCGACGATGAACATCTGGTTGTCCCGGCTGCCGGCGATGACGTTGCAGGCCGCGTAGCCGGCGTCGTTCTCCAGGTTGACGCGCGCGGCGTAAGGCGAACGCAGGTCGAGGACCTCGCCGGCCGGGACGGACACGGTCAGGCTGGCATCGGCGATGGTCAGGCCGTCCTGGGCCGAACCGGGCATGACCAGGAGGTCGGCCGCGCCGACGCGGACCAGGGTCTGGGACGGGTATTCGGTCAGGACGGCGGCTTTGGCGCCGAAGGCGGCGACGAGGCCGATGACGACCGCGGCCAGGACCAGGGGGTAATATTGACGCTGGGTTTGTTCGGACATAAGACGAGCTTAATTGAGCCAAATAACAACGTCAGCATACACTAGAATCCGGCGTAAAGGAAGCTTAAGGGTCAGCGAAAGTCGTCTGACGGTTTTTGCATAAAAGTTGTCTGACGGATTTTGTGCAAAAGTTGTCTGACAACTTTTTGTTATGGCTGTGGATAAATGGACTTGAATCAATCAGCCGCATGCAGTAAAAACCTCGCGATATGGACCGAGGGCTTGGTTTCACCGCGAATATTTGGCACGCGATCAGCCGCGGCAATGACGGGCGAACCGTGTTTTTTGATGATAATGATCACCGTCACTATTTCAATTTACTGGGAAAATATCTTATCGAATATGAGTGCGAACTTTACCATTACACGGCGATACCGAATCACACTCACAACATGGTCGGTGCTGAAGATATCAAAAATATCAGCGGGCTGATGAAAAAGCTTAATCAGCTGTATTCCAGAGACTATAAGGAAAAATATGGCGGGGACGGCCACCTGTGGAGAAATCGTTTCAAAAGATACCCGATCACCAACGATTCCTATCTGCAAACCTGCGGCATTTACATCGAACTGAACGCGGTCAGGGCCGGATTAGCCGCCCAACCCGAAGATTACGCCTGGTCAAGCTGCCGGGCGTATTTATTTGACGAACCAAACCCGCTGATCACGTTTGACCCGGTTTTTCTGGGCATGGGGGCGGACCACGAACGCAGGTCGCTGACCTATCGCGGATT
>CAYPMU010000227.1:1803-1933 GCA_964411975.1 uncultured Gammaproteobacteria bacterium
CCAGTGGCTAAAAAGACGGCGAGGAGGTTTTTTAAGCGTAAAGCCGGATCTCTTTACCCACTACAATAATCGTCAGACGAAAACGACCCAAAAGTTGTCTGACGGTTTTTGAGTGAAAACCGTCTGACGA
>CAYPMU010000228.1:0-1922 GCA_964411975.1 uncultured Gammaproteobacteria bacterium
CCCCTCGCGGCTGATCTCCAACTCCTTTTATAAGGTGTACGCTCGGCCTGCGGTTCCGGCGCTGCGCGCCTTTCGGCCTCGCGAGCGGACGACACATCTTCCGCAAAGTGTGCTTCGCACATTTAAAACTACTTTGCGGATAATATATCTTCATCTCGCGAGGGCCGGAGGCGCCGTGCGCCGACCCCGCGGCAGGCCGCGAAGCGGCCGGCCGAGTGCACACCGTTTGTAGTGGTTATGACTGAGGCTGCGGGTGGCGCGGAGCGGGGACCCCTGGCGTGCGCACCGCGCGTTGCGAGAGAGCACGTCGGGGGTGCGCAGCGACAGGACCCGCAGCCGGCCATGGGAGCGCGGGGCGATTTCTGCTATAATTAATCCCGGAAAATAATCTCTAAACAAGGGCAAATAACCACGGAAAGTATGCCTATTCGCGTCGCCATCAACGGTTTCGGCCGCATCGGCCGCAACACCTTCAAAGCCGCCTTCGGCCGGATGAAGAACCTCGAATTCGTGGCGGTCAACGACCTGACCGACACCAAGACCCTGGCGCATCTTTTGAAGCACGACACCAGCTACGGCGCTTACGACCACGAGGTGAAATACGACGAGAAGCACATCGTCGTCGACGGCCATAAACTGGACGTCTACGCCGAGAAGGACCCGGCGCTCCTGCCCTGGGGCAAGGAGAAGATCGACGTCGTCCTGGAGTGCACCGGCCGGTTCACCAGCGAGGAGAAAGCCTCGGCCCACCTCAAGGCCGGCGCCCAGCTGGTCATCCTTTCGGCCCCGGCCAAGGGCGGCAACGTCCCGACCTACGTGCTGGGCGTCAACGCCGGCGGCAAGTTCAAGTTCGGACCGGAGAAGATCATCAACAACGCCTCCTGCACCACCAACTGCATCGCGCCGGTGGCCAAGGTCATCGAGGACAATTTCGGCGTCAAGCGCGCCTTCATGACCACGGTCCACGGCTACACCGCCGACCAGAACATCCAGGACGGGCCGCACAAGGACCTGCGCCGCGCCCGCTGCGCCGCCGCCAACCTCATCCCGACCTCGACCGGCGCGGCCATCGCCGTGTCCGAATACATCCCGGCTTTCAAGGGCCTGTTCGACGGGATGGCCATGCGCGTGCCGGTCCCGGTGGTCTCGCTGGCCGATCTCACTTTCCTGCTCAAGAAGAAGACCACGGTCGAAGAGGTCAACGCCGCGCTGAAGAAAGCGGCCGCCGGTCCGGAGATGAAGGGCATCCTGGCCGTGACCGAAGAGCCGCTGGTCTCGTCCGACTTCATCAAGAACTACAACTCCTCGATCGTCGACCTCAAACTGACCAAGATCATCGAAGGCGACTTCCTCAAGGTCATCGCCTGGTACGACAACGAATGGGGTTATTCCGTGCGTCTGGCCGAAATGGCGGAGCTGTTCGCGACCAGGACGCTCAAGAAGAAATAACGTGTCCGTCCGCGATTCGACCTGGCTTTTCGACGGGATCACCGCCTTCATCCTGGCGGTGATTCCGCTTTATTTCATCGAGATCCGGCGGCGCGTCCGGGCCTACAAGATCCTCAGCCCGGCGCCGTACCATTTTCTGGCCCTGCTGCTCGGGGCGCTATGGCTGACCGTTTTTTACGGCAGTTTCGTGGCGCCGAAATCGCTGACCGTGAAGAATTACGCCGCGTCCTTCGGCGACACCGGCGGCCGGTTGAAGATCGCCGTGGTCTCGGACACCCACATCGGCGTCTTCAAGCATCGCGAGTGGCTGGAGCGGATCGTCCGCCGCTTCAACGCCGCCCGGCTTCGGGCTTCGCCCCCCGCGAACATCGCCACCGGCAATCCCGCTGCCCTCAGCCACTCTCTCAGTAACACGAACGGACCGAAATGGACGAAACCCAGAATCACTGGCCGGCCGGCCGCCAGCAGCAGCG
>CAYPMU010000229.1:0-1903 GCA_964411975.1 uncultured Gammaproteobacteria bacterium
TGACGCTTTGCGCGCTCAACGTCATCTTCCGGCCCTATGTGGTGGACCTGCTGCTGGCGGCGCTGCTGATCGTCTTCGGCCTGCGGCTGAGCAAGACCCGGAAGTTCATGCCTGCGGGTTTGATGTTGGCCCTGACGATCGGGGTCTTGGCGCTGCGTCAGCTCAAGTTCTGAATGGGCGGGCGCGCCCGGTGGAAGCACAGCACCGCCGGCGTCGGGCGGACGTCGGCGGTGCGGAAGCAGATCGGGATCTTGAGACTGACGCTCAGAAGCCGCCCATGTGCATCAGGACAAACTTCCGGAACTTCTCGAGGTTCTCCGGCTGAAAGGTGCGGTAGTGGGAATGGGCCTGACCGACGACCTGGACCTTGACCTCCTTGGCCCGGGCGATTCGCTTGAGGTCCTCGGCTTTGACCGGATACACAGCGTTCTCGAGGAAGTTGCCGGCGCTGCTCACGCTGCGACTGGTGACGCTCCCGGCGCCCCGGAGGCGCAGCGGTTGGCCATCTATGGTCAGGAGCAGGGTTTCGCCCGGACTGATATCCATGTAACCCGCATCGCTTGCTCCGGCATAGCGAACATCGAGGTAGTACACCGAATCCCAGGCGCCCTCGCGCTTGCGGATGGCGTTGAGCTCGATCTGGTAGCTGCGGTCCTCGTTGCTTTCAAGCAGATTGTCCAGCGTCATGTCCATGTTTTCGCCGGTCATGCCCCCGCGGTACGTATAGGTGTCACCGGTGGACTTGCCGGCACAACCAGCCCACAGGAGAAGCCCGAGGGAAACCGTCAGAAGAATCTTCGCATTCATAGCTTGGCCTTTGCTCACGTGTGTGTCACGGGCGAGCTGCTTGCCGCCCGGCCGTGTTTCTACCACAGCCCGCCGGTTTGTGAACCAAGAAAACGCAGGAAACCCCAACGTCGATGAACCGGGCGGGCGACCGCGGCGGTCTGCCCAGGCACCGATTGCTCTAGCGGCGGGCCGGCGGGGCGTTCGTTTGCTGCGCGACGACCTTCACTTCGCCCCGGGTTGGGTCATAGACAATCTTCATGCCGTAGGGGGCTTCGGGAAGCCTCAGCAGGTGCTTTTCGGCCACCAGTTCGTTCAGGTCCTTGGGGTAGCGTCCTTCCATGGTGTGGAACATCTGGATCGCCTGGTTCAGATAGACGGTATCGATGGTCTTCTCGGAGCTCTTCTTGGCTTTGGCCACTGCGCCGAGGTAATCGACCGGGGCGGTGAGCGGATTACCGGTGGCGGCCGTGTCATTCGTGGATTGCGCCGGAGGGGGCGCCTCCTTCGATCCGCAAGCGACCAGGAATGCCAAACCCAACCCAAGGGAGATGATGGATCCTTTCACGGCGCCAATCTACCACCCCGGGGCGCGAAGCCAAGGCCGAAGCCGACTTCGCCACTGGCTCACTGCAATCGGGTTGACTCCGGCGTCAAACTGACAACACTGGCGCAGCCGGCATGAACTATCTGGCCGAGATCTTTCGCTTCGTCTGGCCCTACTTCCGCCGCTACCGCAGCCGGCTTGCGGCGGGCATCCTGTTCGGCATGCTGTTCGGCCTTTCCAACGCCGGTCTGGTCTGGGCCACCAAGACCCTGATCTACCGAATGCTGCCGCCGAAGCCGGCCGCGTCCGCCGTCGAATCGGTTGCCTCCCAGCCCCCCGCCGCCGCCGCTTCCGCCCTCAAGGTCAGGCTGGAGCGATTCAAGCTGACCTTGGAGAGGTGGACGGACGAGGCGGTGGATCCGTGGTTGCCGCGGGCCGGGCGACCCATGGACTGGCACCAGGTCCTCGGGGGACTCCTGTTCTTCCCGTTGCTGGTGGCATGTCGCGGCGTTGTGGGTTTCCTGGGCGGCTACAGCATGGGCGGCCGCCAGCTGCGCGTCGACGAGGCGC
>CAYPMU010000230.1:0-1895 GCA_964411975.1 uncultured Gammaproteobacteria bacterium
ATCCAGCCGGAAGTCCGCACTCAGATCGATCACAATGCGGCCGGCGTCGGCCAGCTGCAGCGCGTATTCCGCGGCCACGCCATGCGGCAGGGCCAGGAACCACACATCGACTTCCAGCCCGGCCAGCGCGGCGGGATCCGCGGCGGTGAATGCAAGCCCGCCGACCAGCCCGGCCAGGCGCGGCAGCACCGCGTCCACGCGCTTGCCGGGATGCGACTTGGAGGCCACCACCAGCCGGTCGACCCGGGGATGGCGGCTGAGAATTTCCAGCAGGACTTCACCCGAGTAACCGGATGCGCCGACTATTCCAACGGTATGCATGTCAGTTTGGATCGAAATTGCGGATTCAGGGGATTTGGAAAAAGAGAAAGGGCCCGATCTTTCCCGCGGCAGGCGACTGCCGAGGAAGATTGGACCCTTTGCAAAAGGAACCGGAGCCTCGCGGACAGAACGCCTTAGCGCTTGCTGAACTGGAAGCGCTTGCGCGCGCCCGGCTGTCCAGCCTTCTTGCGCTCACGTCGGCGCGGGTCGCGCTTCAGGTGGCCCGCCTTCTTGAGCGGTCCCCGCAGCTCGCTGTCAAACTTCTCCAGCGCCCGCGCCAGGCCATGGGCGATCGCGGTTGCCTGCCCGTTCGGGCCGCCGCCCTGGACCTTCGCCACCACATCGAACTTGCCCTTCTGGTCGACCGTCACCAGCGGTGCTTCGGCGGCCCGGGCCAGCGTCTCGAAATAGCAGTAGGTCTCAAGGGTCTTGCCATTGACGGTGAACACGCCGGTGCCGTTGGGCACCAGCCGCACCCGGGCCGAGGCCCGCTTGCGCCGTCCGGTGGCGATGATGGATGTCGCAGTCTCTGTCATGTCGGGTAAGATTGGAAATTAGGCGGTGTACGGCACCGGATTCTGGGCGGCGTGGGGGTGCTCGGCGCCGGCATAGATGCGCAGCTTCTTCAGCTGGACCCGGCCAAGGCGGTTGCGCGGCAGCATGCCCTTCACCGCGTGCTCGATGATGAATTCCGGGCGGCGCTTGCGGAAATCCTTGATGCCGACGTACCGTTCGTTGCCGAAATAACCGCTGTAGAACATGTACTTCTTCTGATCCTCCTTGCGCCCGGTGACCGCCACCTTGCCGGCGTTGATCACCACGACGAAATCACCGGTGTCGATGTGGGGAGTGTAGGTCGGCCGGTGCCGGCCCCGCAAAATATTCGCAACCTGCACAGCGAGCCGCCCAAGGACCTGCCCCTCGGCATCGATCACGTACCACTTGGGCTCGATTTCGCCCGTCTTTGCCAAATAGCTTTTCATGTTCAGAAAAAAGGAAGCACCGTAGATTTGACCTTACCCCTGTCAACTCAATTTCCGAAAAAAGAAGATGCGCGCGCCCGGCCGGGCGCGCGCATCAGGTTCGGGTGAAATTCGCGGACGGAATCAGAAGCCGGCACTGACCTTGGCGGTCAGGGTCACCTTGTTCTTGCTGCCGTCGTGCTCCATGGCTTCTTCGCTGCCGTAGTAGTTCACCCCGACACTGGCGGAGATGTTCTCCGTGATGTTCTGGGTGTACGAAGCGCCGGCGCCATAGTAGAGGTAGTCCATGTCTTCAGCCTTCGGGTCGACATAGCCGACATAGGCGGAGATCTCGACGGAGGAAGCTTCGGTCAGTTCGACGGTGTGGCCGCCGGACAGTTCGAGCGTGAAGGCTTCCAGGTCCAGGTCGTAGAAGGCGTAGATCGCCGGGCTCAGGGGAGCCTCGAAGCTCAGCCCCGCATACACTTCCAGGGTGTTGCCGGAATCGAAGAACTCGTCGGTCGTTTCCGGATACGTGTAGTAGGTAAAACCGACGTCGGCGCTGATGGTCTTGGTGACCGGTTCCGGAGTAGCAGTGGCGGACGCGGCTTC
>CAYPMU010000231.1:0-1889 GCA_964411975.1 uncultured Gammaproteobacteria bacterium
CAACGGGGCCGTGGCCCTGCCGATGTATTATCTGGCCCAGTTGCTGTTCGCTCTCGCGGCGGGGGCCGCTGCCAGCTTATGAGCGGCCCTTTCGCGCCGACGCCGGACCTAGTCCGGTTTTTTTATTGCCCCGCCCGGAACTTTGATGACAAGCATAAGATTTTCCTTAATGCCCTTGACGTTATATAATGGTTGCTATAAGAATGACCTCTTGGATATATGGGCTTGGTCAAAATCATGAAAGATCGCTTGGTTAAGGCATTGCTTGGCCGATCCGCGGCTCCCATGGGACTGGTCGAACTGAACCGGTATTTTCGGATGAACGGGCCGATCAATTTCGATTTTCATCAGGAAGACGGCCTGCTCGTGGCCGTCAGCAGCGACTTCCGCCACGGCAGCATCGTGGCCCACGGTCGTGATGAACAAGAGCTGGACGCGAACATCAAGGACGCCATCCTCACCTCGTTCGAGGTGCCCTCATCGTACGCCAAGGAGGCCGGGGTGCACCGGATGGGGAAGGAAAATCGGCAGTATGCCCTCGCTTAGCGAACTGCCCGGTCAGATCAGCAGGAAAAAGTTCACCAAGGCGCTGGAGCGCCTTGGTTTTTTGATCGACGAGACCGGCGGCAAGGGCAGTCATTACAAAGCGTTATGGCCGCGAACGCAGAAGTCCGTGACCATACCGATCGATCTGCCGAAGCAGACCCTGAAATACGTGTTGGCCGAGATCGAAAAATACAGCGGCGTCACCTGGGCTGAGATCGAAAAAGAATTGTAGCAGCACCCGACACCTGAGAGGGTCTTTTTGATGTTTAAATTTCCTTACGGAAAATAGCCTCCTCTCGCGCTGCGTCCCCCGTAGCCCGAAGGGCGAAGGGGGAAGGCCAGGAGGCGCGCAAATAAATGTTATTAATTTTCCTTGCGGAAAAAAACCTCATCTCGCGAGGCCGAGCCGCGCCGTGCGCGGCTGCCGCAGGAGGCCCCGCGGCCCTGCGGTCGTACAATAGCGGGGCCGGCCGAGCGCACACTAATAAAATTGGTGTGTGGTTGATCTCAGCCGCGAGGGAGGCCGGTCTTCGGGTCACTCGGAGGAGCGCGAGCTTGGTGTCCGCCGCAGGCGGACGAGCGCTCCGGAGCGTGAGGCCCGCCGTCGCTGGAACGGCGGGCCGTACCCGAAGACCGGCCGCCCGAGCGGCTTGCTTCTCGACTCGGCCTTCGGCCTCGCTCGAAGAATAAATTAACAAAAAAAGCGACCCGATGGGGTCGCTCTTGTGAAGAAAGATCGGTCGTTGGAGGCGCGTCAGCGGAGCGGCCTGAGCCGGGCGCTGGCGGCGACGGAATCTAGGGCGGCCGCGGCGGCCGCGTCGTTGGCCGCGGGCCAGATGCCCATGAACATCACCGAGAGCTGGGGCAGGTCGGTCAGGACCTTGGCGACCATCTTGCCGCCCATGCCGTTCTCGGCGCTGCTCCAGGTGAAGCTGGCGCTCAAGCCGTCCTCCGCGACCGTGATCTCGGAGACCGTGGCGCCCTTCTCGGCCAGGCTGGCGGCCACATGGGCGACGGCCTGGCGCGGTCCGGCCTGGACCGTCGGGTAGATGGCGACCAGGATGGCCGCCCGCAGCGTCTCGTTCATCAGCGCGGAATCGATGCCCTCCGGCGCGTCGCCGGGGGCGGAGCGCTGCCAGCCGTCCGGCAGGGTCAGCAGGAGCGGCGACTGGGCCGGCTGGGCGGGCTGGGCCGGTGCCGGCGGCTCGACGGCCTGCGGCCTCGGGCCTTCGTACTGGCGGGGTTGCGGGGTGACGGCCTTGTTCGCGGCACAGACGGCGAACACCAGCATGAGCGTCGTGATCAGGATCCTCTTCGCGGTCATATTTGCCTCCTTTTGGCAA
>CAYPMU010000232.1:0-1881 GCA_964411975.1 uncultured Gammaproteobacteria bacterium
CGCGTCCGGCGCCGTCAGCGAACGGCGCACGACCGAGACCGTCGGACGGACCAAGGACGGCGTGGAATTTCCCGTCGAATTATCCTGGTCCGAATGGCGCGAGGGCGACGCGGCCTTCTTTTGCTGCGTCGCGCGCGATCTCACCAAGCAGCGGGAAGACGAACGCCAGCTGAAGGATCAGCTGATGCGCGACCCGCTGACCGGCCTCCCGAACCGCAAGTGGTTCAAAGAGACGCTGCAGACGTCCATCGACCGCCACCGCCGCCAGCCTGACGCCGAATTCGCCGCGCTCGTCGTCGACGTGGACGGGTTCCGCGTCATCAATGACGGCCTGGGGACCGCGTCCGGCGACGCCCTGCTCGTCGAGGTGTCGGAACGCCTGGCACGCTGCCTGCGGTCCGGCGACACCGTCGGCCGGCTGAGCAACGACCGGTTCGCCATCCTGCTCGACGAGGTCGGGTCGGTCAACGACGCCCTGCGCGTCGCCGACCGCATCTGCGCCCACGCCTCCGAACCCTACGTCGTCGGGGGCGAGTCGGTCAGCATCACGGTCAGCGTTGGCATCGCCGCCGGTTCGATCGGTTACGATCACGCCGAGCAGATGCTGCACGACGCGCATACCGCGCTGCACCGGGCCAGGTCCGCGGGACGGGGCCGGATCCAGATCTTCGACGCGCAGATGCACGTCAAGGCCGCGGACAGATTGCGCGTCGAGAACGAATTGCGCATCGCGATCGCCGAGAACCAGCTGCAGCTGTACTACCAGCCGATCATGGACATGAGGTCATCGCGCATCGCGGGCTTCGAAGCCCTGGTCCGCTGGAATCATCCGGCCAAAGGGCTGGTGCCGCCGATGTCGTTCATCCCGGTCGCCGAGGAAAGCGGGCTTATCGTCCCGCTCGGCCTGTGGACGCTCCGCGAGGCCTGTCGTCAGGCGAAGGCCTGGTACGACCGGTTCCCGGAGGAGCCGCCGATCTACATCAGCGTCAACCTGTCGCCCAAGCAGCTCAGCCACCGGTCCCTGCTCGACGACGTGGCTTCGGCCATGGAACTGGCGGGCTCGGCGCGGCGGCTGATCAAGCTGGAGATCACCGAGGGGGCCATCCTCGACAACAGCAACGAGGTCCTGGCCACCCTGCTCCAGCTCAAGCAGCTGAGCGCCGACCTGTTCATGGACGACTTCGGCACCGGTTACTCGTCGCTGAGTTATCTGCACCGGTTCCCGTTCGACGCCATCAAGGTCGACCGGTCGTTCGTGAGCAAGCTGGGCAAGAGCCCGCGCGACCTGACGATCGTCAGGACGATTGTCGAGTTGGCCCACAGCCTGGACCTCAAGGTGGTCGCCGAAGGCGTGGAGACCGCCGAACAGGCCGCCCTGCTCGAAGGGCTGCGCTGCGAGTACGCCCAGGGCTACCTGTACTCGAAGCCGGTCCCGGTCGACGCGGCTACGGCCCTGTTGGCCAGGCAGACGGAGGCCAAGAGCCGTCCGGCCGCGGCCAGACAACCCGCACTGTTCGCCGTCGCGGCCGCCGTTTAGCGGCCGGACAGCGGAGCAACACCGTCACCGACCCCGTTCGCGGGGTCGGTTTTTTGTCGACTGGCCGTCGATCTGGAGCATCTGGAGCAGCAGAAGATCAAAGCTGAGGTTAAGGCTTATGAGGGCCGAATCGGTTGTTCGGCTGGTTCGTCAAATTGTTCAGCTGATGATCGCCGGCCGCCGGCTGGCCAAAGACCGCTCTTTCGCAGGAGCGGTCTTTTCGGCCGCGCGGGTAGTGATATGGGCGGTTTATTGGTACAATGGGCATCTATGAAAATGCAGTTCATACCGAGATCGCTTTCAGGCAAATGGGCGGCCGGCTTCGGCGCCGCCCTGGTCGCATC
>CAYPMU010000233.1:0-1854 GCA_964411975.1 uncultured Gammaproteobacteria bacterium
CCCGGTACTCCCTGTCCTCTTCCTTGGCCCGCTTCTTCTCCTCCTCGATGCGCGCCCTTTCCTCTGCCGATAGCTCCTTCTCCTTCAGCTCCCGCTCCTTGGCTTGCGTCAGCTTCCCGGCCTGCTCCTCGGTCCAGCTCCCCTCCTCGTGGGGGTAGGGGATGTCGGAGAAGACGGCCGTGAGGTGCGTGCAGAAGACGTGCACCGTGCCGAAGACCGGCGTGTCGAGCTGGGCGTAGATCACGCCGCGCCGGTTGAGCGAGCTCTCCATGACGATCTGGTCCTGGGCGACGATGGACTCCTTGGTGAGGAGCCCGATGCCGAAGGAGCCGCCGTAGGCCTTGTCGCCGTTACGCTGCCGGCGGGCGAGGGCCAGGGCTTTGGCGCGCATGAAGCGGTCGAAGTCGCGGCTGTCGGCGATGCCGTCCAGGAAGTCCCGGAAGACGGGGCTGTCCGGTCCGAACCGGCGCCGCATCAGTTCCGCGGCTCCTTGCCGGCCGACGAACTCGGCGAAGGATTCGTTGAATTGCGTCTGGCCGGGGACGTACAGCGTGCCATGGGCCAGCTCGTGGATGATGAGCATGGCCAGGTCGCCGTCGTCCAGGTCCAGCATCAGCGGCGTCACCGGGTCGGTGAACCAGCCGAGGGTGGAGTAGGCGCCGGCGGGCCGGAGTTCGGCGTCGTAGCCGTCCGCCTCCATTTCGTCGCGGAAGGACTGGGCCATTTCCCGGTCGAAGTAGCCGCGGTAACTGACCGAGCCGACGATCGGGAACCACCAGGTCACCGGTTCGAGGCGGTCGCGGTAAGCGGCGGTGACGACGTAAGTTATCGGCCGGCGCTCGCCGGGCAGGTAAACGGTGTAGTTGTCGCCGGTCTTGAGCGTCAGGTCACGCTCCGCGAACAGGCGCGCGCGCTGGATATAGCGCAGTTTCTCCTTGTCGGCGGCGCTCAGTTCGCCGCTTGAGAGAGCTTCGCGCATGCTGATCGTCGAGCAGGCGATGTGCAGCTGGCCTTTGGCCGCGTGCAGCACATAGCAGCCGCCCAACGGGACCGCGGCCGAAGCGGCGGCGGCCGCGATCAGCGCGGTCCGGAAAATGCGGCCGAACGGCCTGGTTTTAGCAGGATCCATGATGGCCTCCCGTGCATTGGTCGTGAAAAGAGCCCGGCCTCACCGTAACCAACGCCCTTGACGGCGTCAAGGTTAAAAAAACGCCCACCAGCCGTTTTCCCGGAATAAAAAGACCGCGTCGGAAGGACGCGGTCAAAGTCCGGTCTCAGGAGTACAGGCTTTCGAGCAGGGCGGCGTAGCGCCTGATCACGGCGTTGCGCTTGAGCTTCAGCGTCGGCGTGAGCAGGCCGTTGGCCTGGGTGAAATCCTCGTTGACGACGGCGATCTTGCGAACGCGTTCGTAGCCGCGGAAATCAGCCGACAGCTTCCTGATCTCGTCGAGCAGACGTTGTTCCAGCTCCGGACCGATGTCGGCGGCCAGGCCGGCCGCGCGGGCCGCGACCGGGTCGGGCACGACCAGAGCCACGTTGCAGGGCCGGTTATCGCCGTAGATCATGACGTTGGCGATGAGCGGCGACAGCTTCAGCTTTTCCTCCAGTGGGGCCGGAGCGACGTACTTGCCGTTCTCCAGCTTGTATTGCTCCTTGATCCGGCCGGTGATACAGAGGAAACCGTCCTCGTCGATCCGGCCGAGGTCGCCCGTGCGCAGACCGCCGTCCGGGGTGAAGACCCGGGAGTTCTCTTCCGGACGGTGGTGATAGCCGGTCATGACGTTAGGACCATGGACGACGATCTCGCCTTCGCCCGGGGAATTCCCCGCGGACAGGTCGATCTCGACCTGGACG
>CAYPMU010000234.1:0-1116 GCA_964411975.1 uncultured Gammaproteobacteria bacterium
GCGGCGAAAGCGGCGCCGGACAGCAGGGCGATCGCCAGCGAGCCGTCCGGCAGCCGGGGAAAGCCGAGCGCTGCCAAAACGACCAGTCCGGACAGCGTTTCGATCACGCTGAAGACGAAGAAGGAGCCGACCGGCTTGGTCATCCATTTATCGAGGACCATTTTATCCAGTATCCCGACGACGGCGCTGATGACCGCGACGGTCAGGGCGTAGAATATCCAGGCCATATATGGCATTATACCAGTTCGGCCGGGACCGCGGAGGCGGCGGTCGCGGCGGCGCGCCGCCCCGGAGGCTGGGCCCATCTGGCCGCTCCCTAAGGCATCAATTGAAGTTCACTGATCCGCGGCCGCTTTTCGGATGTTCAGCCGGAAATAAGGTTCCGGCGCCGTCCGGCGGGATGGCGTGATCTATGCTATAATTTGCCGGTCTATGAGGAAATATCTGTACATCGCCGCCCTTCTGCTGTTCTTCGGCGCGGCCGGCCTGGCCCAGCCGGCCGGAGCGGCCCAGGACGAGCTGGAAGTGTTCGAGGCCGTCGTCCTTAATATCACCTCGCAACGCCAGTCGACCGACGAGAGCGGCCGGCAGATGATTCAGCAGGACCTGCGTCTGCGCGGCCTGACCGGCGAGTGGAAGGACCGGGAGGTGGAATATCGCGGCATTTCCGAACTGGATATCGTCGGCATCGGGGTCTTCGACGTCGGCGACAAGGCGGTGGTGCAGCGGACAGTCGGTCCGGACGGCGCGGAAAATTTCATGGTCATCGATCACGTGCGGCGGCCGGCACTTTACCTGTTGGCGCTTCTTTTTGCCGTGATCGTGGCGGCCATCGGCCGGCGGCGCGGCCTGCGCGCCCTGGTCAGCCTGCTGTTGAGCTTCATCTTGCTGCTCAAGCTGGTCCTGCCGCGCATCCTGGCCGGAGGCAGTCCCTTGGTCTGGGGCTTCGTCGGCGCCTTCCTCATTCTGCTCATCAACATCTACCTGACCGAGGGCTGGGACCTCAAAGCCCATCTGGCTTCGGCCAGCGTGCTGCTGACCCTGCTCGCGACCTACGGCCTGGCCCTGGCTTTCACCGCCGCGGCCGACCTGTCCGGCCTGGTCCAGGAAGAGGCC
>CAYPMU010000234.1:1126-1848 GCA_964411975.1 uncultured Gammaproteobacteria bacterium
GCTCATCGGCTTCAGCGGCGTCATTGATTTCCGCGGCCTGCTGCTCGCCGGCATCGTGCTCGGCTGCGTCGGCGTTCTCGACGACGTGATCATCGGACAGATCGAGGCGGTCCAGCAGATCGCCAACGCCGATCCGGCGATGAAAAAGATGCGGCGTTTCCGCTCGGCCTATGAGGTCGGCAACGCCCACCTGGGGGCCATCGTCAACACGCTGTTCCTGACCTATGCCGGCGCCTCGCTGCCGCTGCTGCTCTTGTTCCTGGTCAACCAGCCGCCGTTCGAGACCTTCGGCCAGGTGTTGAACCACGAATTGGTGGCCACGGAAGTGGTGCGGACGCTGGTGGGCAGCTGCGGCGTAGCCTTGTCCGTGCCGTTGACCACCGCCCTGGCCGCCTGGCTGCTCCGTCCGGACCAAAAACAGCGCCCGGCCGCCGGCCACGCGCATTGATCGGCTCCGTGCCTTGTCGTCACGGGTCAGTCGGCCAGCCTCAGCCAGTCATTCTCGACGCGGCCGATCTCCTCTTCCAGCTCGGACAGGCGTTTAGCCTTGTCCGGAGCGTAATCGGTCGGGTTCTCGAAGAAGTAGGCCAAGATCCGGCCTTTTTCTTTTTCCAGCGACTTTAGCCGATCCTCCAGTTTTTGCCGGGCGCGGCGTTTTTCCCGGTCGACCAGGAGCTTCTCCCGGCGGACGGCGGCGTCCGGCGTGCCGGAGATAACGGGCA
>CAYPMU010000235.1:0-1847 GCA_964411975.1 uncultured Gammaproteobacteria bacterium
CACAGAATTGGTTGCCGCGGGTGGCGCGGAGCGGGGACCCCGGTAGCGCGCAGCGAAGCGAGCACTACCGGGGTGCGTAGCGACAGGACCCGCGGCCGCCATATTTATGTGGATATACGAAAACCAGCCGCGTCACGCGGCTGGTTTTTATGATCAAAATTATCCGATATCCTCGCTCTCCAGTACGCTCCCGACCAGATCCTGATAGCCGTTCATGAGCGCCTGCCCGGAAGCCGGTTTCTTCCCTTCGATCTGGACTTCGATCAGCTCCAGCGCGCCGGAGCGCGTCCAGACCGCCAGTTTCTTTCCGGCGGCGAAGATCGTGCCGGGAGCCGCTGGCCGGCCCGCCACCTCGAGCGGCCGGGCCTTGATGATCTTCAGACGCAGCGGCTGGCCATCCTGTCGCTTCCAGACGGCGTAGGTGCCGGGCCAGGGGTCGAAGGCGCGCAGCTTGCGTTCTATTTCGGCGGCGGATTCCTTCTCCCAGGAGACGAAGCCGTCCTGCCGCGAGAGTATCCTGGTGAAAGTGGCCTGGTCATGCCGCTGCTCAACGGGGTGGAGATGTCCGCCGGCGATGCGGTTGATCGAGTCGACCAGGAGATCGGCGGCCAGCGCGGCCAGCTTGGTTTCCAGGCTTCCGTAGGTGTCGTCGGCGGCGATGGGCGCTTCCGCGGCGGCGTAGACCGGACCGTGGTCCATTTCCCGGTCCATCAGCATCAGCGTGACGCCGGTCTTCGCTTCGCCGGCGCGGATGGCCTCCTGGATGGGCGAGGCACCCCGGTATTTGGGCAGCAGCGAGCCGTGCAGGTTCAGGGCGCCGGAGCCGGGGATATCCAGGACGGCCTGGGGCAGGATCTTGCCGTAGGCGGCAACGACGAAGAGGTCGGGCGCCAGTCCGGACAGCTCCCGTTGAACGCCCTCGTCCTTCAGTTTGGCCGGCTGCAGCAGCCGCAGGCCGCGCTGCCGGGCCGCGACGGCGACCGGCGAGGGCCGCGCTTCGCCCTTGCGGCCCGCCGGCTTGTCCGGCTGGGTGACCACGGCGGCGACCTCGAAGCGGCCGTCGCCCAGGAGCGACAGGAGCGGCGGCACGGCGAAAGCGCTGGTGCCGAAATAGACGATCTTGCGGGCGCGGGAGCTCATGGGGTCAGCCTTTTTGTTCCTTGACGCGGTCGGTGAAGAGGATGCCGTCAAGGTGGTCCAGTTCGTGCTGTAAAATTCTGGCGAAGTAGCCCGAGGCCGCGAATTTCACCGGTTCGCCATCGACCGACAGGGCCTCGACGCTCACGGACAGCCAGCGCTTGACCGTGTCGAACTTGCCCGGGACGGACAGGCAACCCTCTTCGTCCTTGGCCGTCTTCCACGACTTCTTGGTGAACACCGGGTTGACCAGGGCCACCGGGCCGTCGGCGCTTTCGGCGATGAACAGCCGGACGCTCTCGCCGACCTGCGGCGCGGCGATGCCCACGCCGTTGGCCGCTTTCATGGTCTCGATCATGTCCGAAACCAGCTGGCGCAGTTCGGGCGTGCCCAGTTCATTCTTATCGATCTCTTTGGCGCGTTGGCGGAGGACGGGGTCGCCGTCGATCCTGATCTGGCGGACAGCCATAGGCGGTGGCAGGCGGTCGGTTCGTTCGTGATGGATCATGGCCGGGTTCAGCGCTGAAAACGTGTTCGGCGGTTTACCGGGCCAGCCTGGAAAAATAGCATTTTCAGCCGGTTTTGTAAAGCGGCAGCTGTTGGGGGCGCCGGCGTTTCGTCCGGGGTTTCCGGGCCGGCTTGGCGGCCGGCGCCCAACCCCCCCCGGTGGGGGTGTCGCGGCACTACCACAGGAACATCATAACCGGTTA
>CAYPMU010000236.1:0-1833 GCA_964411975.1 uncultured Gammaproteobacteria bacterium
TTCTTTATAAATCCCAACTTGGACAAGGAGACTTAAAATGACCAAGCGCCAAGTTGCCTTATCCGCGGCCCTTTGCTGCTTATTCACGTTACTCCAGCCGGCCGCGGCCCGGGCCGACGTCGGGCCGTTCCAGCTTCGCGCCTTAGGCGGGGTCGGCGGACCGGTCGGCTTGATCGGCTATGACGGTTATTGGAAGCCGTCGACCGCGCCCTTCACCGAACGACTGGCCGTCCAGCTCCGGCTGCGGCAATACACGCCGCTGGTCCTGGAGGTCAGCGCCGTCATCCCCTACGGCCTGGGCCTCAACGTCCTGACCGACGTCGTCCAGACCGACCGGGTCCGGGTGCACCTCTTCGACCTCGGCGTGTTCTGGAACGCTTACATGCCGGTCTCGGTCCAGCGTATCAGGCGCGACTTCGACATCACGCTCGGCGCCGGCGTCGACATCCGCCTCAAGGACGCCTGGTCGCTGTCGCTGGATTATCGGCTGTTCCTGCCGAACCCGATCACCACCCTGCCGGTCTACGCCGATTTCGCCATGCCGATCTACGGCGAAGCCCTGAGAGGAGGCCAGCTATGGCTCAGCGCTGGTTATTGCTGGTAACGGCCGGACTGGCGTGCGCCTGCGGCGACATGTTCCCCAAAGAGATGCGGGTCGAGGCGACGTACGACGACGCCGAGACCGCGGCCATCGTCGAAATGATCGGCGAGGTCAACAAGATGGGGCAGGAGCTGCTGGGCGAGGACCTCATCGCCTACAAGGGCCGGGACGGAGACGCCAACGGCTTCGACCTGAACGACCTCGGCGACGGCGTTGACGTCATCTACGAGATCAACGTCCGCGACCGGAACTACGACTACCTGCAGGAGCAGGCGGTCGGAGCCGGCGGCGAGGGCAGCGTTGTCGGCTACGGGCCGCGCAGCGACATCCTGGTCTTCGCCTTTCTCCTGCCGATGACGACGCCGGACGGCGGTTTCTGCTTTTCGCCGGATGATATCCGGGAATATGCCGAGGATCTGGGCATCGACCCGGGCAGCGTCCCGGACGTCCAAGGCGACGAGATCGTCGCCGTCACGCCGGATATCCGGGTCTGTCGTCCCGGACGCCACACGCTGTATCTGCCGCTGCTGCAGAACATCGTGGTCCACGAGCTGGGCCATTACGTCGGTCTGGGCCATATCGACGACCCGGAAGCCCTGATGTATCCGAAGGCCAACGGACTGACGTCCTTCACGGACAAGGACAAGTCTTTCTTCTGCTGCAACTACCGTTGCATCACGGACAAGTACGTCTGCCCGTTGAACTGAACCGATCTTTTTCGCCCCGCGATCCTGCGGGGCGTTTTTTCATGTTTATAAATATCACGCGGGCTTCCGCCTTAAAATACCGAAAAAAGGTAAAAAGGGGACAGTCCCCTTTTTCACGGACGAAAAGAGGAACGCCTCCGACGAGCGCAGGTAACATTCTTTAATACTCCCCGAGCGAAGCGGCTGCAGCTGCGAAGTCGAAAGGGTACCGATAGAAATATAAAAAGCGGGCGCCGCGCGTGGCGTCCGCTTTTCAATTTGTCTCCACTCAGGGCGTCGGTTCCGGTGAAGGTTCAGGCGCGGGAGTGGTTTCGGGAGCCGGTTCCGTGTCCCCCGGAGCTTCAGCGGAGGGGGATTCGGCCGGCGACGCTTCAGCGGGCGGTTCTTCGACAGGAGCCGGTTCCGTGTCCCCCGGAGCTTCAGCGGAGGGGGATTCGGCCGGCGACGCTTCAGCGGGCGGTTCTTCGACAGGAGCCGGTTCCGTGTCCCCCGGAGCTTCAGCGGAGGGGGATTCGGCCGGCGACG
>CAYPMU010000237.1:0-1819 GCA_964411975.1 uncultured Gammaproteobacteria bacterium
AGCTGGCGGTGCCGCCGATGTACCAGGAGTTCTCCAGCAGGCGGTTGTACTCGTAGCGCAGCAGGTCCTGCTTCTTGGTGTCGACGCCGTCGACTTCCTCGCGGGCGAAGGTCAGGTCGCCGAGGTGACGGTGCACGCCGAAACGCATCCGGGTATCGGCGTACAGCAGGGTGTTCCGGCTGTCGGTGTTGCCGTCGCGCAAGGTCATGTTCAGGTCCGCGCGCGAGGTGCGCTCGTAGTAGGGGGGCGGCGGCGGAAGCACCGTGATCTCGCCGACGGCCACGCTGACGGGCTCGTCTTCGACGATCAGGGCCTGTTGCCCGTCGGCGGCCCCGGCGAGTTGCGCCTGGACCTCGCGGCCGTCACCGAGCACGACGCCCCAGACGCCGTCGTCCTCGATCGAGGCCACGTCCGCCAGGTTGACCGCAAAAGGGTCGCTGTAGGCCGGCTGGATGGTGACCTTGCCGTCGGCGATGGCGGTGATGTCGCCGGTGATGATATCGCCGTTCTGCATCACCAGTTGGTCGGCAAGTGCGGCGGCCGGCGTCAATGCGGCTGCCAGCAGCCAGGTGCACGGAATCCGCGTGGTAAGGTATTTCATGGAGGTTCTCCCGTTGGATGTTCGCAAACTCGCTGCGCCGGTCTGCGACCGCCGGCGGCAAATCGCATTATTATATAACGTATCGCAATGACATGAATTGTGCGGCCACGCCGGCTGGCTGTATGATCGGTCACACAACGCCGCGTCCTCCCGAAGCCGGCAAGGTCAAAAAGCGAATGCAGGGCAGTCTGAAGCGCAGTCTGGGCTGGGTCGAAGCCGGTTTCTACCTCGGCGGCATCGCCTTGCTGGCCGTCTTTTTCGTGCTCCGCGTCGACGCGGACAGCCAACGCGAGGCCGGCATCGCGGCATTTCACGAGGCGGCCGGGTCCGGCGCGGCCGCACGGCAGGTCCGCCTGGCGGCGCCAGCCTCGGCGGAGGGCCTGACGGCCGACATCGCGCCACCGGACCTGGCGTCATGGGCGGACAAGCGGATTCGCGAATATGAGGAGAGCCTCAAGGTCGAGGCCGCGCCGCCACTGGCCGTCATGAGCATGGAAAAACTGGGCATCCAGGTTCCCGTTTATGACGGCGCCGACGATTTCAATCTGAACCGCGGCGTCGCCCGCATCGCCGGCACGGCAGCCGTGGGCGCCGCCGGCAACCTGGGCATCGCGGGTCACCGCGACGGTTTTTTCCGCGGCTTGAAGGATGTCGCCGTCGGCGACCGCATCGACCTGCTGACCGGGCAGGGCAGCCTGGTCTATACTGTTTCTTCCATCGAGATCGTCGACCCCACGGACGTGCAGGTTCTGGCGCCGACCGACGATCCCACCCTGACCCTGGTCACCTGTTACCCGTTTTATTATGTTGGGCATGCGCCGAAGCGCTTCATCGTCAAGGCGACCGCTGAACATTCCCTGGCAAACAACTGAATGAGGGATTTTATGAAGAAAGTAATTCTCGTATCGATGCTGTCTGCGCTCGGCGGGCTTGGCTTCACCGTTTCGGCCAGCGCGCAGGACGCGAGTTGCGGCGACGTGGTCTGGGGCGCCACAGCCCTGGAGAACAACCCGAACATCGCCGAGCACTGCCTGGACGTGGTCGACAAGAGCGGCACGCAGGCAGTGATGATGCGCGCCCGCGTGGTGCGGCAAAGCGTCAATTCCACCATCGTGCAGTGGCAACGGCCGGACGGGTCCTGGACCCCCTCCGAGCGCCGCTACCCGGACCGCGGCTTCACGGCGGAGATCGGCGGCAGAGACGTGAGGATCAGGGACC
>CAYPMU010000238.1:0-1756 GCA_964411975.1 uncultured Gammaproteobacteria bacterium
ATTCGACCGGCTGATCAAGAACGAACCGATCGGCTTCGTTCCCGGCGCCGAGCGGCTCATCCGCCGGCTGCAACAGAGCGGCCGCGTCCTGTTCGTCTCCAGCGGTTCGCCCGACGCGGCGGTCCGGCGGCGGCTAGGTTCGCTGCGGACCCGAGGCATGTTCCGGGAGACGCTCGGTTCGACCGTCGTGCCCAAGGGCCCCGAGCACGTCGAGCTCTTCGCCGCCGGACTCGGTCTGACCCTGCGCGAATTCGCCGCCGACGCTTTCATCTGCGGCGACTTCGAGAAGGACATGATCATCGGCCGCGAGACCGGACTCTACGCCATCGGCGTGCTCGGCTCGGTCGATGCCGGCCGGCTGCGCCAGGCCGGCGCCCGGCGGGTCGTCCCCGACCTGAGAACGCTCCTGGCCGACCCTCGTTAACCCCGTCCTGACGGGGTTTGTTTTTTGGTAAGCCGCGGTCATGCTGCTTGCGCCGAGCAACGGCGGCCTTAGCCGCTTACTATTAACGTCCACCCGCTTCGCGGTCGGACTGCGTCGTAGGGCGCGTATATACGCCTGTTCCTTGCACGCCCGCGACCCACCAATATTATAGTGCGGAAGTCCCGCCCTGCGGGGGAAACCCGCCTGGGGGCGTTAACCCGGGTGGTCCATCAGCTGTCTGACGAGAGCCGAAGGCGATCTACTAACAGACGGTGAACACTGGATAGCCGTCCGTCGCCCGGCGGGTCAGGCCCTGGTTGACGAACGGCCGGATAAGGCGTAAGCTGGCCGGTTGTCGTGAAGATCAACCCGCACTGGAGGCAACATGAACCGTTCATTGATAATCGGCGGTACCAAAGGCTTGGGCCGCGAGCTGGCCGTGGAATCGCTGCGCCGCAATATCCCGACCATCGTCACCGGACGATCCATCCACGAAGCCGAGGCCGACGACGCGCTTGAGAACGCCGACTTCGCCCGGCTGGACCTGACCAGCCCGGAGACGTTCATCCGCGACCTGCGCTGCGACTGGCGCGACGTCACCCACGTCTTCTGGAACGCCGGCGTCTTCCTGCGCAAACCGCTGACCGACTGCACGCCGCAGGAGATCCGGCTGATGACGGAGACGCACCTGACCGGGCCGATCGCGGTGCTGGCCGCCTTCCATCGCCTGATGAAGGCGTCGCGGCCGCTGGCCGACGAGCCGGGACAGCCCTGGCACCTCGTCACCGTCGGCTCGACCTCCTCCTGGAAGGTCCGGGACAACGAGGCGGTCTACTGCGCGCTCAAGGCGGCCAAGACCCACCTGACGCGCAACTTCGCCCGCGAGCTCGTCCGCGACCTGCCCGGTTCGAAGGCGACGCTGGTCAACCCCGGCGGCATCCGCACCGAGAACTTCTGGGGCGGCTCCGGCCAGGACATCAGCGGTTTCATCGAGCCGGCCGTGCTGGCCCGCCTGATCTGGGACGAGACGCTGGCGCAGACCGCGCCCTACGCCGAGTTCCAGGTGCTGCGGCACCCGACCGCGCCCGGCGGCTACTTCGTGGAGCGCGGGCCGCACGCCCCGGAAATGCCGTTCTGATCTTTCGGTCCGACCTGATCCCCCAGACCACTGGGGGATTTTTTTAACCAAGGGCAGTAAAAACAGACCGCCTACTCGGGTCCGGTCCCATTACGGGTCTATTCCCAATTTCTGGACTTACCCCTGGAAACGCCTTGCCTGCTCCAAGCGCATGGGCAAATTTCAGGATCATTCGATTTCCCTTTGCTTCGGGA
>CAYPMU010000239.1:0-1704 GCA_964411975.1 uncultured Gammaproteobacteria bacterium
CCTGGAAAATCTCGGGCTTCGTGAAGGCGCGGAAGGCAAGATCGATGCCGCCCGCGAGGCTGTCCGGGCCAATGACCCGACCGGCGAGAAATTGAAGATCTTCGAGCAGGCCCTGGACTACTACGCCGAAGAGACGGCACCGGCGGAAATACCGGTCTACCACAGCACCGGTTCCTACGCTTTGGCCAAGATCATCGAACAGGGCGCCCTGGAGTCGCGGCGCAACAAGGTCACCGGCGAACACGTCAACACCGGCGAAGCCCGGGGGTCGACCAGTTTGGCCGTCGGCGGCTACCGGTCTTCCGAGGTCGTCAGCCGCGCCTACGCCCGCATGAATGAACGGGTTTCCCGCTTGAAGCTGGATCAGGGCGACATCACCGGCGTGACAGCGGCGGAAGACATCGTCCAGGCGGTGTTTACCGAGATCCCCGACCTCAAACCCGAAGAGCAGGCGCGGGTCCGTGATTACCTCGTTCAGCTGAAAAAAAGCACCGGGCGCGAGAACGACAGCGATGAGGATTTCATGCGCTTCAAGATGAAGGACGTGGGCGAACGGAAATATTACCTGGATCCGGACCAGGCCCGCGGACAGGTCGAGGAACTGCGCCGGCAGCTGGCCGAAGCCAAGTCCCAGGGCCGCGACTACGCCGTCCGCGGACTGACCGACCGGCTGGCCAAAGCCGAAGAACGCATCAGCTCTTTCGAGAATGAGAGCGAAGAGATGAAAAAGGAGATGACCGACCCCTTCCCGGTCATACTGGTCTACGAAGGCGAACAGCTGCCGGCCGCGGACCTGAAAACTCCGGTCGGCGGCCTGGTCTCCGAACGGCGCACCTCCGAACCGCTGAATAACGATCAACTCAAGGAGATCAGGGTGCCGCTGGACAGTCTGGATCAAGCCAAGACCTGGCTGAAAAAACGGGCCGACGGCCTGCCAGCAGGCTCCCCGGAACGCCAGGCGCTGGAACAGGTCCGCCTCGTGCCCATGGAATTTTTCGAAGCCAAACGCATCATCAGCGGCTGATCACGCCGAGTGCGGCCGGCAACGACAGCACCGGGCCGGCTTTTTTGTTCCGGGAATTATTGACCGGCAGCGGTTTATCTGTTAAGGAAGCCTTATTGCTTTCAAGGAGAACTTAATGAATCGGAAGCTGTTTTTTGCTCCGGCAATCATCACGCTCATTTCAGCGCTTAGCTGGTACGGATGCGCCGCTGTCGGCACCGGTCCGGTGACGCTGCAGCCGCTGCCGCCCGACCCCGGGCCGGTCTGCGCCGATTCCCGGACCGATCCCAAGGGACCGGTTGAGTGCGGCCGGCGCCTGGAGGACTTCATCAGGCGCAACATCGCCGCGACGGTCGCGGTCATGCCGATCGCCTACTCGGAAGAACACGGCAGTCTGCAAAAGGTCGGTACCGGAGCGGTCATCAGCGCGGACGGCCTGGTGCTGACGGCTTACCACGTGATCAAGGACGCCGAATACATCATGATCCAGATCCGCGGCGCCGATCTGCAGCAGGGCATCCGGGTCGTTCAGGTCAGGTCGGTGCCGATGGACGTGGTCAAGGCGTTCCCGGACAGGGATCTGGCCCTGCTCCGTCCCCGCCATCCGACCAGCTTCCCGCTGCATCTGGAAGCCGCCCCGGACTGGCGGCCGGCGCCCGACGTACTGCTCTGGCATTTCGGACAGATATCGGTCGGACTGC
>CAYPMU010000240.1:0-1691 GCA_964411975.1 uncultured Gammaproteobacteria bacterium
CTGGTAGGGGGAGCGGGTCTTGTACACATCGACGCGGTTGACCAAGGTGGCCGGGATGTCCGCCAAAGCCACCTGGCGGCCGGAAGCCGTGAAGATGTTACGGCCGTTGATCGTGGTGGTGACGTCGGACAGGCCACGGATCGACACCGTGGAAACTTCGCCCGCACCGCGGTTCGTGACCTGCACGCCCGCGATTCGCTGCATGGCCTCGACAACGTTGTTGTCGGGGAACTTGCCGAGGTCCTCGGCTACGATCGAATCGACGATCTGCATCGACTCGCGCTTGACCTCGACCGCCTCGGTCATACTGAACTTGACGCCGGTGACGATGACTTCTTCCAGGACACCTTCGTATTCTTGGGTATCCTGATCGACGTCAGCATCCTGTGCCAAGGCGGTGGAACCCAGCGCTAACGCGGATAGCACCGCCAGGGCCGAACTGAGTAAATGTTTTTTCATCATCTATCCCCAGGTGGAATTGTGGAGTGACCGTGCCCAAAATGACGCGATTAATTATATTTAATTCCAGCCTTGCCACGCGGCCGCGGGCGGGCTCATCTGACGTAGGTCAACTGCCCCGCGCCAGCAAAACCGGAACCTATGATCTCTACTGCATCGCCTCAGTCATTTATAATATTAAATTAATAAGTATTATTAAAGTAAAATTCTCGCTCTAACCGCCCAAGCAGGTGCATACATGACCAAAATACGCCAATCCTTCTGTTTTAAAAGCTTTTTTTCCGGTTCGTCGGCCATCGCCCACGGCCCCTGCCTGCTGCGCGGGGGCGTGGCCGGGATGCTGTTGATCTTGCTTGGCTTGCCGGCCATTGCCAGCGAAACGGCCGAGGACGTCCCCTCCGCCCATACTCCCAGGAATCAGGCCATGACGAATCTGCCCAGCACTTCTCAGCGCCATTACGGCAACCTGGCCGACGGCACCGAGGTCACCCTGGTGACCCTGGAGAACGCCAACGGCATCGAAGTCGATGTCATCGGCTATGGCGGCATCATCACCCGGCTGGTCACGCCCGACGCCGCTGGCGAGTTGGGCGATATCGTCCTTGGGCTGGACAGCCTCGAAGAATACGTCGCCTCGAATCCGTACTTCGGCGCCTTGATCGGCCGGTACGGCAACCGCATCGGCAAAGGAACGTTCACGCTGGACGGCGAGACCTTCCAGCTGGACGTCAATGACGGGGAGAACCACCTGCACGGGGGCTCCGAGGGTTTCGACAAGCGGGTCTGGCAGATGCGGCCCTTCGTCACCGAGCATAGCGCCGGGGTGCATCTGCGGCTGACCAGCCCGGACGGCGACCAGGGCTACCCGGGCACGTTGCAGGCCCAGGTCACCTACGAGCTGACCAACCAGGACGAGCTGGACATGACGTTCCAGGCGGTTACCGACAAGCCGACCATCGTCAACATGACCCAGCACAGCTACTTCAACCTCGGTCACCGCCTGCTGATCCCCGCCGACCGTTTCACCCCGGTGGACAAGGGCCTGATCCCGACCGGCGAACTGCGCGCCGTCGCGGGCAGCCCCTTCGATTTCCGCCAGGCCAAGGCCATCGGCCGAGACATCGGCGCGGACGACGAGCAGCTCGAGCGGGGTCTCGGCTACGACCACAACTTCGTCCTGAAGGATCGGGCGGATGACGAACTGGTGCTGGCGGCGCGAGTGACCGAGCCGA
>CAYPMU010000241.1:0-1689 GCA_964411975.1 uncultured Gammaproteobacteria bacterium
TTTTTGACGATGCTCGGTGTGATCATCGGCGTCATGTCGGTGGTCGCCGTTTCCTCGGTGGGCAAGAGCGCCCAGAATCTGATACTCAACGAGGCCGAGGCGGTCGGGACCAACGTCATCGGCATCCTGCCCGGCGGCAGCGGCGAGGACGAGCCGCCGCCGATCGCCATGGGCATCGCCACCAGCAGCCTCAAGGAAAGCGATTATCGGGCCGTCCGCGCCCTGCCGCACGTCATTTTGGGCACGCCCATGGTCATGGCGCTGGAATCGGTCGCGCTCGGCCAGATCGCGGAGATGGCCACCATCTACGGGATCGGCGAGGAGTTCCCGGCCATGATGGACATGACCGTGGCCGAAGGCCGGTTCTTCGACGTCGGCGACGTCGCCGCCTACAGCCGGGTGGCCGTCCTCGGGTCCGACGCGGCCGAGGATATCTCGCCGCGCGGCAGCCCGCTCGGCAAGCAGGTGCGGGTCAAGGGCTACAATTACCTGGTCATCGGCGTCATGAAGGAAAAGGGCGGCGGGGCGCTGGGCAACATGGATGGCGCCATCTATATGCCGGTGACCACGGTGCAGAAGTACATCGCCGGCATCAGCCACCTGACCGCCGCGCGGGTCAAGATCGATGACGCCAAGAACCTCGATTGGGTGAAGCAGGAGATCGAGCGGACCCTGCGCCGCCGCCACCACATCACCGACCCGGCCAAGGACGATTTCTCGGTGCGGGCGGCCCAGCAGGCCATCACCACCATCGCCGGCATCACCGATTCCATCAATTATTTCCTGCTGTTCGTCACGGCCATATCGCTCCTGGTCGGCGGCATCAACATCATGAACATCATGTACGTGGCCGTCCGCGAGCGGACCCGGGAGATCGGCCTCCGCAAGTCGCTCGGCGCCCGGCCGCGCCGCATCCTGGCGCAGTTCCTGACCGAGAGTTCGTTGATCTCGTTCTCCGGCGGCATCATCGGCCTGGTCCTGGGCGCGGCCATCGCCGCCCTCGTCTCTTTCGTGGCGGTCAATTACGGGCTGACCTGGGATTTCACGATCTCCCTGGTCTCGGTCGCCGTGTCGCTGGCGGTCTCCATCGGCATCGGCCTGATCTTCGGCGTCGCGCCCGCCGCGTCCGCCGCCCGGCTCGATGCCATCGAAGCCATGCGCTACGAATGATATGTCCCGTTAGAAATCCGGGTATGTGGTACGTGTACGTTTTATACAGCAAGACGACCAGCCGTAATTATACCGGCTCGACCCGGGATCTGAGAAAAAGAATTTTAGTTCATAATTCAGGTCGTAATAAATCCACAAAGTCAGGTTTGCCCTGGGCATTGATATATTATGAGGCCGGGCTAGATCGTGAAGATGCCAGAGCAAGAGAAAGATATCTTAAATCAGGAATGGGCACGCGGTATATGAAGAACAGGCTAAAATTCTTTTTCTCCAAGGATTTCTAACGGGATATGCATTTGCACGACCTGGCCAAAGCCTCGCTCAGCAACCTCAAGCGCAATAAAGTGCGCACGGCCTTGTCCCTCCTCGGCATCGTCATCGGTGTTTTTTCCGTGACGGTCATCATCTCGCTCGGCGTCGCCGTCAAGGCCGGGGTCATCGGCTACATCAACAGCTTCTCCGGGCAGAACCTGATCTCGGTCAATCCGGCGGCTCCCGGCGCCTCGCGCGAGAATTCCA
>CAYPMU010000242.1:0-1677 GCA_964411975.1 uncultured Gammaproteobacteria bacterium
TCTCCGCCCAGCGCGACCTCCAGGGTTCGAGCGGGACGACGACGAGTCCCAGCGGCGGCAGGAAGTAGAATCCTCTGATGCCGCAGCCGAAGTACAACATGGCCGCGGCGTGGCCGAACTCGTGGAGGAGCAGGGAACCCATCAGGATGAGCGCGAACTTCCAGCTCAGGAGCCAGGTGAAGAAAAGGACGAACAGTCCGGCGAGAAGCAGCTGCTTCGGGGTAACAAATTGCCGCGTTTCGGCGGCCTGGTTGCGCTTATCGTTCACGGCTATACCTCCGGGTGATCGGTCGGCCGATTATCAAAGAACTTCCAGCGAGCTTAGCTTCGGGGCGGTCGAATGTCAACCATGTCGGCTTGAAGTTTGACGTTACGCCTAATTCAGGGCTAAGGTGACCCAAGTTCCTTTTCCAGTCAGCCCCGGCCGTCGGTCGGGAAGGAGGCCCAAGTGAGAACCGATCAGCAAAGGCTGGCCAATTATGTCCTGCGCGAGTCCGTCGACCGGGACCTGTCGTTGCAGGCGCTTGCGGTCGTCGATCAGTATTTCATCGAGGCCAACGTCGGCCTGTATCCGCTTGACGTCGCTTGGCACGTGGACCAGGGCGCCGCCAAGGCCGCTCTGGACGCGGCGTTCGGCAAGCCGGTCACCGGCCTGCAGATCTACGCCGGAACCGTCGGCGCCGGTTTCGGCGCGAATCCCGAATTGCCGGACAATGTTTCCGCCGCCGCCATGCAGCTCCTGGAGCTGTTCCGCGACGAGCTCTGCGTCCAGATGGACGACGAGGTCCGCAACGAGCTGACGACCATCCTGCATGAGACGCTCGGCATGTTCGTCTACCTGAACATGACGGCGGCTTACGCTCCTTTCTTCGGCCAGCTCGACGCGAACGACGCGAACACGCTCGCTCTCACGCCCATGGCCGGCATCTTCTATCTGCTCGGTTTCGCCATGCTCGGCGACGTGGACATGTTCCGGCGCCTGCGTCCGCTCGTCGAGTTGTGCCGCCACGCCGTACCCATCGGCGAGTCGGTCGCCGAGCCCGGCAAGTGGCTGCTTCTCGCCGGCTGATCGGCGCGAACGCAAAACCCGGATCCGTTCTGGACCCGGGTTTTTTATTATTCCCTGAGCGAATTCGAGCCTGCCCCGAGCCGGGTAGAGGGGTCGAAGGATCTCCCTATCGCGCGCCGATCATTTCTTGGCGTCCAACCTGTCGAACTTCAGCCCTTTGACGATATAGTAGACGACGGCGGCGATGATGACGAAATCGATCAGGCTGGTCAGGAAGCTTCCGATCATCACCGAACCGAGATGGATGGACTCAAGGCCGTTGCGCGATCCGAGCATATAGCCCAGGATCGGTTGGATGATGTCGGAGACGAGCGAGGTCACGACCTTGCCGACGGCGCCGCCGAGGATCACGGCGACAGCGAGTCCGACGAAGCCTTGCTCGCGGATGAATTTGGCGAAATCAGCGAGCGAGTCCTTGAATTTTACCGGGAACGGGACGGTATTCGTCGGGGCGGCCGCGGGCGCGGTGGAGGAGATGGGGTCATTCATAAGTTAAGGTGATTACGCCGCTGATGATACCAGTTTCCGCCGGTCAGGTCGATATGTTCCGGCCGTCCGCTGGCCGGGGGGGGTCTTGATTAATGTGCCGGTATTGATTATGCTGTTTC
>CAYPMU010000243.1:0-1659 GCA_964411975.1 uncultured Gammaproteobacteria bacterium
GGTCGTAGATCATGGTGGTCTGGGCCAGGGATAGGAATTTGATGTTCTCCGGATCCGGCAGGTCTTTGGCGAACCAGGCGGCCAAGCCGATGAAACCGATGCTGGCGGCCAAAAAGCCGGCCAGACAGGCGACGCCCAGCCAGACCAGCAGTTTTTTCACGGAAAAACGCCGGCGTCCGCCCGGGCGGCGGCCGAAACCGACGTGGTGGTGGCGAAAATTATAATCGTCGCCCCGTCGGACGTTCTGTTGGATGACATTCCTGATCTGAGGTATGGGCACAAGAACAGTTCTTTATGTCGCGCTCGCGTTAAAATAAATCTTCATCCGCGTCCGAATGGCTGCGGCCGGCGCGTCCGGGAGCGTCCGTTCAGCGCTTATCGGACAGCAGGAGCGCCGCTCCCAGGATATTGGCGTCGTCGCCGAGGGCGGCCCGGACCACGGGCGTCGACCGCAGCGCGGGATAGATAACACCTTGTTTCATCGTCCGCAGCATCGTCGGCCAGAGCAGCCGGTTGCGGCTGATGCCGCCGCCGACGATGATGATGTCCGGATTCATGATGTGAATGATGTTGGCCAGGCCGGTGCCGAGCCAGGAGGCCGCGATGTTCATGACCTCTTTGGCCGCGGTTTCGCCGGACCTGGCCCGGTCCTCGATCTCGCCGGGCAGCAGATCCTTGCCGGTGATCCGCCGATAAAGCGAGGTCTGCGCCGGACCGGCGCCAAGCGCCTCGAAATGGCCTGAGCGGCCGCAGCCGCAGACAGCCGCCGTTTCCTGCGAAACGGTCATGTGGCCGATCTCGCCGGCGGCGTTGTTCCGGCCGCGATAGAGGTTGCCGTCGATGACCCAGCCGCCGCCGATGCCGGTACCCAGGGTCATTCCCACGACGCTGCGGCGGCCCCGACCGGCTCCGAAATAAGCCTCGCCCAGTGTAAAACAATGCACGTCATTGTCAATCTTGGCGGACACGCCGAACGCGCGTTTGAGCCAGGCGGCCAGCGGAATATCGCTGAATGAAGCCGAAAAATTCGGACCGGACAAGAAAACACCCTTATTATGGTCTACCAGACCGGCGATCCCGACTCCGATGCCTTTGACGTCCGGCGACCAGATCTCTTGCAGACACCTCTTGAGGTTGGACAGGATCGCTTTTTTGCCGCGTTTAGCCTCGGTCGCCAAGCGGGATTTTTTCAGGATCTTACCCTTATTTGTCACCAGGCCGGCCTGGATCTTGGTCCCGCCGATGTCCACACCTATTAGAAGGTTTTTTCGCATATTTGACGCTCAAATTATAGGCCGTCTCGGCTAATTATACCAGAGTAATCAGGTTATTTTAAGGTGCTTACCTCGGGGTTGCGCCGTTTGCCGGGAAATGATAATAATAGTGCTGACCGACATGATACCGGCCCGGTAGCCAAGCAGTAAGGCAGGGGTCTGCAAAACCCCTATGCGCGGGTGCAATTCCCACCCGGGCCTCCAATAAAAACCACCCTGAAAAGGGTGGTTTTTATTAGCTCTGCTTGTTGAGGGTGCGGAATTGCACGGGCGCGAGAGCCCCGCAGCGGCGCTGCGGGGCGGTGCGCAGCGCCCCGGAGCCGAATCGGAGTGAGGTCAATTCCCACCCGGGCCTCCAATAAAAACCACCCTGAAAAGGGTGGTT
>CAYPMU010000244.1:0-501 GCA_964411975.1 uncultured Gammaproteobacteria bacterium
TGTGCACGACGTCAACACCAAGGGCCGCAAGTCCTCGACCCACCTGATCATGGATGCCTGGATCAAAGGCATTCGCCGGCTGCGGATCATCCACTACAACTTCATCGAACCGCGTTTCGCCGCCGAGCTGTTCGAGGCCGCCCGGATCCTCGACATCGACGTGCGCATCGGCATCGAGTATTACGCGCGCTTCCGCGACAAGTACGTGCAGCTCATCTGGGTACCCCGCGGGTTCGCCGATGCTCAGGCCTTCCTGTGCTTTCTGGCCGAACCGCCGGTCATGAACCTCATGGCGGCCGGTCAACGGGCCTCGCGCTATCAGCAGGAGTTCGTCATCGGCCTGCTCAAGAAGTTCAACACCGTTCACCGCCTGGAGCTCAACCGCCGCCTCGGCATCACCATGTCGCCGATTGACGAAGCGGAGTTCCTCGGCTTTGTCGGCATCGGTCAGAAATCCAAACTGCATCTTTCCAAGTTTATCCACGACCAGTTGATGAGATC
>CAYPMU010000244.1:511-1658 GCA_964411975.1 uncultured Gammaproteobacteria bacterium
CTCTGCATTGGCGCATCGCCTCTCTGAAAGCCGAGCTGCGCACGGCATCGCCCGAAAGGCAGCGTGAGATCAACGCGTGGGTCGATGGTCTGAACCGCATGGACCTGGAGGCGTTCATCGACGGGTATCTGGAGCAGTCCCAGAATCCGGAGATCGTCTATCCGGATCAGCCTCTCAGCCGGCCGGACGTGCCCGAACTGCTGCGGTTGGCCGCTCCGGAGATACTCGGCCGACTGGCCGCCCTGCATTCCGGCTACCGCGTTACGCTGAACCTGACCAACTTGAAGGTGGAGGAGGTCCTGGAGCTGCTCTACGACTGCCAAGGCATGATTACGCGGCTGGAGATATTCAACCTGAAAGATTATTCCGCGGGCAAGACCGAGCATGTTTCGGAAATCAGCCGGTTGATGCAGGCGATCAACGAAGGCAGCGTCATTCACCTCAAACAGGTCATCCGCGAAATGATCAACCGCCTGCGCAGCCCGGCGGCGTCCGGAAATACGGAGCAGATCGAAAAACTGACCGCCATCCTTTACGACATCGACACGTTCAAGTCCTACTACGCGGGCCGTTCGCTCAAGGCCCGCATCGGCAGCGACTCAACCGGCCGCTCGCCCCGGCTGCACGGCATGGGGCTCACCATCATGGAAACCCTGCCGCACCGGGCGCAGCGGGCGATTGCCAGGAACCGCGCCGGACACGGCCGGGAGGTCATTCCGATCCAGATGACCGTCTATAAGACGCTGAGCTTTGTTCCCCCTTCCGGCGCATCAGCCTTCGTTCGAAACCTGCGGCGCCGGTTAGGAGCCGGGCCCCTGGGGTTTCTGCTGTCCACGTTTAGGGCCAGCTGGCGCGTCGAGGCGAATGAAACCCGCATGGCCGCTCCGGGCAACATCGTGACCCTGGGGGGGGCGCAGAAAGCCGTCGACAACGGTCTCTCCCTGGAAACGGCCGCCGCCATGGACTCCCCTCACCCCTTGCGATGGCGCTTCCTGAACTCCAGGCTCAAGAACGCCTTAAAAGTTCTCGCCGGGTTCATTCCGGCGTTCGCCACATTTGCCCTGACCAAGGACTGGTGGCTTCTGGCCTACGGCGGCGCCTTCATCTGGTTCGGCATCACGGGCCTACGCAATATTCTGCAGTCCGT
>CAYPMU010000245.1:0-1626 GCA_964411975.1 uncultured Gammaproteobacteria bacterium
CGTCCTTGCCGGAAAGACCCACCGCCTTGCCACCGTGCTGGTTGAGGTAGCCGACCACCTCTTTGTTGACCTGGCCGACCAGCACCATTGCCACGACGCCCATGGTGTCGGCATCGGTGACCCGCATGCCGCGCACGAACTGGGAGACGATCCCGTAGCGCTTGAGAGTCTCGTTGATCTGCGGCCCGCCGCCGTGAACGATGACGGCATTGATCCCCAGCGACTTGAGGAGGATCGCATCAAGGGCAAAGCTCTCCTTGAGCCGTTCGTCGGCCATGGCGTGACCGCCGTACTTGATGACGAAGGTCTTGCCGGAAAAGCGCTGGATGTAGGGGAGCGCTTCCATCAAGACCTTGGCTTTACCGATCAGTTCCTGCATGGCAATGGCCTCGCGTGGCGATTTGTCGCCGAAAAATACCGCTCAATATATCACAGAGGCTGCGGCAGACCAAGAAAAACGGAGCGTTGCCGGGCTGCTCACCCGGCCGCGCTGGTCGGGGAGAGTCAGCCCTGCCTGGGGGGGCGCGGGAAGGTCATGGTCACGGTGGTTCCGGAGCCGGGGACGCTTTCGATGGACATCGTTCCGCCATGATCCAGAACGAACTGGCGCGCGTAGAAAAGGCCGAGGCCGAAGCCGCGCACCTGGCCGGCCTGGGTCGGGTCGATCTGGTAGAATTTTTCGAAGACGCGCGACAGTTCCTCGGCGGCGATGCCGATGCCGCTGTCGCGGATGACGAGGTGCAGTTCATCCGGCAGTTCTTCCCCGGTCATGATCACCTGGCCGCCCTTCGGCGTGAACTTGATGGCGTTGTCGAGCACGGCGCTGATGGCGAAGGCGACCCGGCGGCGGTCCAGGTAAAGGCGCGGCCAGGCGCCCTGCAGGGTGCTGATCAGGGAAATCTCCTTCTGGGCGGCGGCCTGGCGCTTCTCCGCCAGCGCCGTCAGAGCGATCTCCCTCAGTTCGGCGACCGCCAGTTTCGGCCGCTGCTCCTGGAGGATGACGTCGCTGTAGGTCAGCAGGTCCTGGATCAGGTGGGCGAGGTAGTCGGCTTCCTCGCGCATCGCCTTGACCACCCTGGGGAAGTCAGGGTTATCGGCGGCCACCGCCCCGCTCGCCAGGTTCTGGATGAAGAGGGAGAGGACCGTGGTGGGGGTGCGCAGCTTGTGCGAGATCAGGCCAAGAAATTCGGCCTTGAGGCGATCAACCCGCTTGAGCTGCAGCAGCTCCTGGCGGAGCTGGCGCTTCTCAAGGGCCTTGGCAATGGCGCTTTTGAGCTGCAGAAGATTGAGCGGCTTATGGATGAAGTCGTCGGCGTCGGCCTTCAGCGCCCGCAGGACGACGTCCTTGTCGGCATATCCGGTCATGACGACGACCAGTTGATCGGGGTCCTGCTCCTTGATCTGGATCAGCAGGTCCAGGCCGTTCATGACCGGCATCATCACATCGACCAGGACCAGGTCAATGCTCTCGCTGGCGAGAATGTCGAGGGCGATCCGGCCGTTTTCCGCTTCCAGTACCCGGTAGTCGCTCAGGGCCTTGGTGCAGAGATCGCGGATGACCTCTTCGTCATCGACCACCAAAATGGTCGGCCGCTCCGGTTCCTGCGCAAGCTGGGGCTTGCCAAG
>CAYPMU010000246.1:0-1622 GCA_964411975.1 uncultured Gammaproteobacteria bacterium
CGTGGCCCGCATCGCCAACTGGCTGCGCAGCGGCCTGGGCGGCTACGCCCTGGCCATCCGGCGGCGTTCCGGGCGCAAATAAAAAAGCGGACGCGCAGCGCGTCCGCTCAGGTCCTGGTGAGCCGCTCATCCTTGCGCAGCCATTCCTCGGTCAGCCATTCTTCGACCGGCTTGCCGTCGGTGCCGCGTACTTCCTCCACCTCGATGATCAGCTTCCGGCCGAGCATGTTATGCAGCCGGAAGATATCGTAGGCGTCGACGATGTCCAGCCAATTGACGGTCATCGACAGCACTGGATAGTCCGGCAGCGCCCTCTTCAGCGCGCGGACGCCGCCGAACCGCGGCGGCAGCACGTTGCGGTATTCGACGGATG
Organism: uncultured Gammaproteobacteria bacterium; assembly: GCA_964411975.1. Classification (GTDB taxonomy): domain Bacteria; phylum Patescibacteriota; class Patescibacteriia; order SG8-24; family SG8-24; genus CAYPMU01. The sequence goes on from CAYPMU010000246.1 coordinate 374, forward strand.
ACCTGGTATGGATCACCGCGTCGCCGTAGGTCGTGCCTTCGGGGAAGATCATGACGCAAGCGCCGTCGTTTGCCGCGTCCAGCGCGCAGCGTCTGATCCTGTCGAGGTCCGTCGGGTCGCGGCCGCGGCTGACGAAGGCGCAACCCATCTCCCGGGCATAGCGGCCGATCACCGGCATGCCCATCACCTCGCGCTTGGAGACGATGCGCACGTCGCCGTGGCCGAGACGCCGCAGTATGGCGGTGGCCATGATCTGATCGAACGAACTGCGGTGGTTGACGAGCACGATCGCCGGCGACGGATGGGTTCCGGACCGGGCCGGAGGCCGGCACTCGATCCTGACCCGCCCCAGCCAGCAGAAGGCCGAGAGCACCCAGTCGCTCCAGATCATGCAGAGGGCGGCGACGCGGCGGCGGTGCGTGCCGCGGTCGACCCGGAGCAGCTTATCCCAGAGGATAAGCAAGAAAAGGCAGGGGACGGCGCCGAACAGCATCAATTTGAGGCAAAAAATGAGCACGACTGCGAACCATATCCGCCTGAATAGACCCATTCCAGACTCCCAATGTAGACCAGGTTAGATGAAAGGAACTGACCGGCCCGTTGCCGCATGGCGGCAAGGAGCCAGTATTTCTCTTTAGCCCATGGGCCGGCTTAAGTCAACGTGGGATAAAAAGAAAAGGGCGCCCCGCGAGTCGCGGGACGCCCTGGTCCAGTAAAGGTCTACTGGAAGTTCACCATGTTGCCGGCGCCGGTGATGGCGCAATCGGCGGCGACGGTCAGGCGCAGGTGGCATTCCGGAGCGGAAGCGGCCACTTCGCTGACACCGTCGAACCAGTTGCAGGAGACGAAGCTGCGGGCAGCGGCGGTCATGGACCGCAGCTGCTCTTTGGCCCCGTAAAGCGCCCAAGTCCCGTCGCTGCTGACGTAGGAAAAATCGAAGCTTCCTGCGGGCAGGGCGAGAGGGGCGAAGTCCAGGTAACCGTCGGCATCGTCGTCGCTGACGGACGGACCCGAGCTCCAGGTCGCGATACCGGGGATGTTGCCCCTGATCTCGCCGGAAACAGCTCCGCCGATGTACCGCGTGCTGAGCTCCAGGTAACAGCTGGCGCTCGAACGCGCCACGTCGGCGTTGGCCGGCACCGTTGCAGTGCCGCTGTCCGTCGTGCCGGCGTCGTCAGCGGTCTCCTCGGCGGCGCCGCTGTCCGTCGTGCCGGCGTCGTCAGCGGTCTCCTCGGCGGCGCCGCTGTCC
>CAYPMU010000247.1:0-1613 GCA_964411975.1 uncultured Gammaproteobacteria bacterium
CCGTGAACATCTCGGCGGCGAGCTGTGCGTCACATTCCCGCAGGGAATCGGCGCTTTTTGTATGTCGAGATGGAATTGGGCGGGCTCTGACAAGCTTCAATATACGACGGTCTTCCCGAGTTCGGTAAGCAATTCGGTCAATTCCCCGACCATTTTGGCTTTCGGAGAAAGTCCGTCGATGAAATAACGCGGCGGCAGCAGGTCCCTGGCCAGGACCTCGGCTGAATCCAGGGCTTCGGCGAGCAGTCTCTTGCCGCCGGGAGCGAGCGCCACGTAGCTCACGCGGGCGTCCTGTTCGCTGGTTTCCCTCTTGACCAGGCCGATCTTTTCCATCGGCAAGAGCAGCCTGGTGACCCCCGAAGCCGTGAGGCCGACGCTTTCGGCCAAGTCGATCCGGCGCATCTTGTCGTGGGGATCCCGGCTCAACTGGTACAGGATCATAAGATCGCTGAAACCCAGGCCGTGAAAGCTCAGGCGATTATCGAAACGGCGGGCGACGACGGTCTTGGCCTTGGCAAGATTCAGGAAAAAATCCAGAGCGGGACTGATAGAAGACATATGACTGATTGAATAATACTTGATAACTCAAGTATATCTTCTACCTCCGACTCCGTCAACCCCTCAGCAGCGTCACCGCCCAAACCTCGCGGGCCCCGGCTCGTTTGAGGACCCGGGCGCACTCCTGGGCCGTCGAGCCGGTGGTCAAGACGTCATCGACCAGTACCAGCCGTCCGCCGACTTTAACGCCGGGCCTGGACCTGACCGAGCCTCCGGCATTGGCCCGCCGCTCGGTCGCGGCGGCGATACCGGCCTGCGCCTTCCAACGGAAACGGCGGAGCAGGATATCCCGGGTGACGGTCGCGCCGGCCGCGCGGCCGAGCGCGTCGGCGAAACGGTCGGCCTGGTTGAAGCCGCGCCGGGCCAGCCTGAAATAATGGAGCGGCACGGGAACGATCCTGGAATTCCCGGCGATCGCCGCGGCGAACGGCCGCGCCCGTCTGAGCCAGGACGCCCAGATCTCTTCCAGACGCTCCCCCGCCTCCAGAATGCCGGCGTATTTGTAAGCGTGAAGCAGGTCGCGCAGCACGGCGTGGCCGTAAGGCGCCAGCGCCGCGGCGCCGTCCAGCGCCGAGGTCCGGCGACAGCCGCCGGAACAGACCGCGCCGAACGGCGTTCCGCGGCCGCAGACCGGACATAAAAAAACGCCCCGTAACGGGGCGCTGATCAGTTCTTGGCACTCACGACAGAGGACGTTCCCTTCCAGGCCGCAGGCGACGCAGTCATGCGGGAAGAGCACGGCACCCGTCCGGGATGCCAGCCTGCCGATCAGGGTCTGGGCTGCCATTCGGCCGAATCGACCTGCCATAACTCGCCTACTTGGCGATAAGTCAGCGATAATTCCTGGTAGTAGACCGCGTTCTCCGTACCGCCGGAAACCGTCTGTCTCTGGGTCTGGACCGTCACCTTAGCCGAACCGGCAGTTTCGTCAAGCTCGACGACCTCGGCCGATATCGACCGGGTGGTGGCGGCGTAGAACTCCGCCGAGGTGTCGGCCGCGGCCCGGGACTCGGCCACGTAGGCGTCGGTCCGGTCGGCCATGGCCTTGGTCATGA
>CAYPMU010000248.1:0-1582 GCA_964411975.1 uncultured Gammaproteobacteria bacterium
GTATTTCGCAGTTCGGCCGCCAGACCGGGTATGGCGGTCTCCAGGTCCGCGTTGGCCCCATCACCCAGGTCCAGGCGCGCCTTTTGTTTGACCAGGTCGCGGACCAGGTTATCCGGGGCTTTTTCCTGGCGCAGGCGTTCGTGTTCGCGGTCGGCCGCTTCCAAGCGCTCCCGTTCTTCCTTGTTCATTTTCTGCCAAGCGGCCTCTCGCTGTTCCTTGTGGCGGCGTTCCGCTTCGGCCTTATATTTAGGGTCGTTCTCCCGGGCTTCGCGTTCGCGCCTCTCTTCGGCCCAACGGTCCCCCAATCCGCCCAGCGCCGCGTCCACGATCATTTTGAACCGCTCATTGAGCGCCTGCTCGCGCCGCTCTTCGGCCCGCTTAGCCTCAACCTCGTCAAAATGCCGTTCCGCCTCGCGCTCGGCGTTTTCTTCCCGGGAGCGATCTTCGCGCTGGCCGCGCAGGTGCGCTTCCAGCTGCTGCTCGCTTTCGCGTCGGGCGTCTTCCAGCTCTTGCCGCGTCAACGGCTTATCCCATTTTTTCCTCGCTTCTTCATCCTGGCGCCGCAGCCAGTCCTCGTGCCGGCGGCGTTCGGCTTCGGTATCCTTCTTCCGTTCCGGCGGCGGCAGATATTCTCCCGCCTCCCGGTTCTGTGTTTCCGGTTCGCCGGCCTCAGCTAGCCGTTTGGAGCGGGCTTCCTCCCGGCGCCGGTCGGCCTCGGGGTTCGACGGTTCGAAGTCCGGCAAAAATTCTCCATGATGGCGGTTTTCCATAGGCTTGGTACTGATGGATCGTCTGGCGTTATTTTACCAAAAATTAGGCTAAAAATCAAGGTTACCGGGCGGGCGGAACGCGGCATTCTCGGACGGTTACGCCCGACGGGCGATAAAAAAACCGCCCCGCAGGATCGCGGGGCGGTGAAGGTCAGCTGGCGATGAGATCGAACTTGATGTCATCGTCCGCTGCGGCGGCGACCGGTTCCAGGACCGGTTCGCGCGGCGGCGGCTCCAGCGTCGGTTCTTCGACGATGGCGAAACGCCGTCGGTCTTCCTTGGAGTTGTCCTGCGGCGGGATCCCGACCAGTACCATCTTGTGGGCCACGAAAGTGATGGCGCCGAGGCGCGGTTTGTCGCCGCGGATGCTCGAGGCCAGCTCCATGGCGGTCGTCAGCCAGGCCGCCTGGTCGCAACCGGCTTTGAGGTCGGCGGCGACGTCGGACAGGGCGAGGGCCAGGGCGATGCGGCGGTCGATATCCGCGACCAGGGCGTTGTACTGCTGCGCCCAGAGGTAGATGTCGTTGCCGAGCGCCTGCTGGCCGCTTTTCGCCGCCAGCCGGCACAGTGCGCAGGCCAGCTGGATGACCGCGAAGACGCGGTTCTGTTTGCGGATCCAGTACTCGCGGTCTTTCAGGATACCCAGAGCGGCGGCCAGGACGGCGCCGGTGTCGCGGCCGAAGGCGTGGGTCGTGCGTCCGATGTCCAGGCAGGCCCGGAGTTTCTTCTCCTGGCTGCCCAGATGGAGCGCGATGGCCAGCGCCTGAGCCTCGAACTGCCGGAGGCAGTCGACCGTTTGGGCGTACTCTTTG
>CAYPMU010000249.1:0-1570 GCA_964411975.1 uncultured Gammaproteobacteria bacterium
GTGCTGCCCGACTCAGCAAAATAAAAACCCCAGCGCGTCAAGATCATCGCGGTCGGCGAAGGCAAGCTGACCGACGACGGCAAGCGCGCCCCGGTGTCGGTCAAGAAGGACCAGCAGGTGCTGTTTACCAGCTATGCCGGGACCGAAGTCAAGATTGACGGTAAAGAGTATCTGATTATGGACGAATCGGACATTATGGCGATTATCGAGTAATGTCTCGATTTGCAGTGACAGCGAAAACCCTATAACAGGAGAGTCAAAACATGGCAGCAAAAAAGATAGCGTATGATGTCGAAGCCCGCGCGGCCATCCGTGAGGGTATCCGCAAGCTGGCCCGCGCGGTCAAGATCACGTTAGGCCCGTGCGGCCGCAACGTCATTCTGGAAAAATCCTTCGGCTCGCCGACCGTGACCAAAGACGGCGTCAGCGTCGCCAAGGAAATCGAACTGGCCGACGCCTATGAGAATATGGGCGCCCAGATGGTTAAGGAAGTGGCCTCCAAGACCAGCAACGTCGCCGGCGACGGCACGACCACCGCCACCATCTACGCCGAGGCCATCTTCGACGAGGGCCTCAAGAATGTCGCCGCCGGCGCCAAGTCCATGGAGCTGAAGCGCGGCATCGACAAGGCCGTCGAGGCCATCGTCCAGGAGCTGCACAACCTCTCCAAGCCGGTCAAGAGCTCCAAGGAGATCGCCCAGGTCGGCACCTGCGCCGCCAACCAGGAAGCCGAAATCGGCAAGATGATCGCCGAGGCCATGGACAAGGTCGGCAAGGACGGCGTGATCACCGTCGAGGAAGGCAAGAGCCTGGACACCCGCGTCGAGCTGCTCGAAGGCATGCAGTTCGACAAGGGCTACATCTCCCCGCACTTCGTCAACAAGGTCGAGACGATGGAGTGCGACATGGAGAAGCCGCTGATCCTCATCCACGAGAAGAAGATCTCCGCCATCAAGGACCTGGTGCCCCTGCTGGAGAAGATCGCCCAGTCCGGTCGCCCGCTGATGATCATCGCCGAGGACATCGAGGGCGAGGCCCTGGCGACGCTGGTGGTCAACAAGCTCCGCGGCACGCTGCAGTGCGTGGCCGTCAAGGCCCCCGGCTTCGGCGACCGGCGCAAAGAGCTGCTCCGCGACATCGCCATCCTCACCGGCGGGCGGGCCATCATGGAAGACATGGGCATCTCCATGGAGAACATCGAGATGACCGACCTGGGCACCGCCAAGCGCGTCCGGATCGACAAGGACGCCACCACCATCATCGAGGGCGGCGGGAGCGAGGCCGAGATCAAGGCCCGCATCGACCAGATCAAGAACGCCATCGAGGCCACCACCAGCGACTATGACCGCGAGAAGCTCGAAGAGCGCCTGGCCAAGCTGGCCGGCGGCGTGGCCTCGATCCAGGTCGGGGCGGCTACCGAGGTCGAGATGAAGGAAAAGAAGGCCCGCGTCGAGGACGCCCTGCACGCCTGCCGGGCGGCCGTCGAGGAAGGCAGTCTCCCGGGCGGCGGCGTGGCCGTGCTGCGGGCCATCAAGGCCCTCGACAAGGTCAAGGCGACCGGCGACGAGAA
>CAYPMU010000250.1:0-1569 GCA_964411975.1 uncultured Gammaproteobacteria bacterium
TTACAAGGTGAGGGTGCTCTCCGGCGAGCACGGCACCGGGGCCAAGGTGCGCGTCCTGATCGAATCCCAGGACAACACCGACTCTTGGACCACCGTCGGCGTCCATGAAAACATCATCGAAGCCAGCTGGGAAGCCCTGACGGACAGCATCGAGTACAAGCTGCTGAAAGATCAGAAGAAGTAACATCTTACACTAACCAAACTTTGTCATTCTGAGGACGCCGAAGGCGGCCGAAGAATCTTTTTTAAAGATCCTTCGTCGCTTCGCTCCTCAGGATGACATGCGAAACAATGATTGAACTTTCCAAACGATACGACTTCAAGGAAATCGACGACAAGTGGTGCGCGCGCTGGGAGCAGGAAAACCTGTTCCACGCCCAGGCTGCTTCGGATAAGAAACCTTATACGATCGTCATCCCTCCGCCCAATGTGACCGGCATTTTGCACATGGGCCACGCGCTGAACAATACCTTGCAGGACATCATCATCCGCTATAAGCGCATGCGCGGCTTTGAGGCCCTCTGGATGCCCGGGACCGATCACGCCGGCATCGCCACCCAGAACGTCGTCGAGAAACAGCTGGCCAAGGAAGGGAAGAAGCGCCAGGACATCGGCCGCGACGCCTTTCTCGAGCGGTTATGGGCCTGGAAAAAAGAATACGGCGATACGATCATCCGGCAATTAAAGAAGCTGGGCTCATCGTGCGACTGGCCGCGGCTGCGCTTTACCATGGACGACGATTACAGCAACGCGGTCAAAGAAGTCTTCGTCCGCCTTTACGACAAAGGCCTGATCTACCGCGGCGAATACATCATCAATTGGTGTCCGCGCTGCCACACCGCGCTTTCCGACGAAGAGGCCGAGCACCGGGAGATGCAGGGCCAGCTGTATTACATCCGTTATCCGTTCAAGGATCATCCCAACGACGGTTTGACCGTCGCGACCACCCGGCCGGAGACCATGCTGGGCGATACCGCCGTGGCCGTCAACAAAAAAGACAAGCGCTATAAGAATGCGATCGGCAGGACCCTCGTGCTGCCGCTGATGGACCGGGAGATCCCCGTCATCAGCGATGAACTGGTGGACCCGAAATTCGGGACCGGCGCCGTCAAGGTCACTCCGGCCCACGATCCCAACGACTTTACGATGGGCCGCCGGCATCATCTTCCATTCATCAATATCATGCGCCCCGACGCCGTGCTCAACGAGCAGGCCGGAGAGTTCGAAGGGATGGACCGTTTTGAGGCCAGAGAAGCGGTCATCGAGGCCTTAAAAGAAGCCAACTTTTTGGTGAAGGTCGAGCCGCACACGCATGCCGTCGGCCATTGCTACCGCTGCCATACCGTCGTCGAGCCTTACCTGTCGCGGCAATGGTTCGTCAAGATGGAGCCGCTCGCCAAACCGGCGGTCCAGGCCGTCAAAAAAGGCAAGATCACCTTCCATCCGAAGCGATGGACCAAGGTCTACATGAACTGGATGGAAAATATCCGGGACTGGTGCATTTCCCGCCAGATCTGGTGGGGGCACCGTATACCGGTCTATTACTGCGACGGTTGCGGCAAGGAATGG
>CAYPMU010000251.1:0-1566 GCA_964411975.1 uncultured Gammaproteobacteria bacterium
GCCGCTAATAATATCACCAACGGCGGCACGATCACCGGTTCGACCATCACCGACGGGACGTTCTCGGCCAATGGCGGCGCTCTTACCGGCGTGGTTTCCATCGACACTATTCTGGCCTCCGCGACGGAACTGCGTTTCGCCGGCGCCGGTGCGGTCCGGTCGACGACCAACAGCCCCCTGACGCTCGATTCCACCGGGACGGGTACGGTGAACCTCGGCACCAGCGGCCACAACAAGGCGATCAACGTCGGCACGGGCGTCGGCGGCACGGCCACGATCACGCTCGGCAACGCGGCGGACGTCGCTTTCCCCGACGTCTTCGTCCTGAACTCTTCCGGCCTGAACGTCTCGGCCGCCGGCCTGCTCACCGGCGCCTCGGGCGCGATCTCGCAGTGGACCAATGACGCCGGTTATCTGACCGCGGTCTCTCCGGCCGGCTCGGATACGCAGCTGCAGTACAACGACGGCGGGGCCCTGGCCGGCGCCGGCGGCCTGGTCTGGGACAAGACCAACGGCCGGCTGGGCATCGGCGACGCGACCCCGGCGGCGACACTGACCGTCGGCAGCGGCGATCTGTTCCAGGTGGACGGCGCGACCGGCAACGTCACTGCGGCAGGCGGCCTCAATGTTCAGGGGACGTCGACACTCGGTGATGCGGTTACCGATACGGTCAGGGCCAACGGCCGTTTTGAACGCTCTTGGTCGAATCCGTTCTCCGCCGCCGGGACAACTCGGGAGACGGCGGCGGCGATCACTTCGGATGTCGTGCGTATCGGTCCCACCTTAAGCCATTGTACCGATGCAGTGAACGACGGCGTCCGGTTGCCCGATTCCGGCGGCGGCGCCCAGATCGTGGTCATGAATGACAATATCTGCAATCTTAAGATCTATCCGGGAACCGGCATGCTGAATGGGAGCACAAATGGTTATGTGATCACGCAGAATCAGGCCGCCATCTGCTTCGCATACGATGTTGCCTACTGGTTTTGTTACAAGTTGACGCGTTAGACAGGCGAAAGCCGCCTCTCTTGGGAGGGGCGGCTTTTTGTTTTTGCCCTCGGATAATTCCTATCGAAGTTGTGGTCGCGTAAGTATATTTGCGGAGGTCCGCTTGCCAAGGTGTGGTTGTGGACAGGTATTGACTTTTTTGCCATAGTGTTCTCATCGTCCTAACCAGACATTATGAAAAAAGCCCTCATTTTAGCCATTTATTCACTGCTTTGCGCCTTGTTCTTCATCGCGTTCCCGCCGGCGGTCAAGGCCACGGTCATGGGCGTTTATCCCGGCGACCTGATCAAGCTGCAGAACGATAACGATCCGGCCACCCATGAGGACGAAGTGGTCTATTATTTCGACAAAGAGTGGTATCGCCACCCGTTCCCCAACCGCAAGGTCTACCTGAGCTGGTACAAGGACTGGAGCGGCATCAAGGAATTGACCCGCGCGGAAATGGCTGAGATCCGCCTGGGCGGCAACGTCGTCTACCGGCCGGGCACGCGTCTGGTCAAGATCCCGTCGGTGCCCAAGGTCTACGCCGTCGAGCCGCGCGGCGCGCTGCGCTGGATC
>CAYPMU010000252.1:0-1558 GCA_964411975.1 uncultured Gammaproteobacteria bacterium
GGCCAGCGAGAACCAGATCGGCGTGCGCGTGATGACGGTCTTCAAGGACCGCGTCGAACCGGTCACCCGGAACTTCTCGTTCAAGGACCTGGTCCAGGCGGAACGCCGTTTCGTCATCGCTCCGAAGAACCTGCCCAAGAACCAGCAGAAGCTGGTCGATCTCCTCAAGGAGAAGGGCCGGCTCTCGACCGGCGTCCTGGCGGATGAGTCCAAGCTCAGCCGCGAGGTGGTCCAGAAGGAGCTGATGGCCCTGGCCAACCGCGACGGCCGCCGGCCGAAGAACTGGTCGGGCCTGCGCTACGACGCCAAGGCCAAGCTCTGGGACCTCGACGGCTACTGGGTGCGCGAGAATCTGCGCTACCCGTCGCTGCCGGACGGCCGCAAGGTCGATTCCATCGAGGCCTTCGGCTGCCTGCACGCCGGTTCGATCTACTCGGACTACGAGTATTTCGTGGAAACCATGCCGCGGATCATCCTCGAGCACGGTTCCACCATCCTGGTCGCGGCCGGTGACCTCGTCGAGGGCACCAAGCACGGCCTGCTGGTCAAGGGCGAGGTCTACGGCGGCATGAACGTCACCATGCAGGAGACGTTCGCCGGCGAGCTCATCGCCAAGATCATGCTCGAAGTGTTCAAGGCGCGCTCCGCCCTGGCCCTGGCCAAGCTGCCGGACAAGCCGACGGCGGAACAGATCATCCAGGCGGTCAAGGACTCGCTCCTGACGCTGGTGATCATCCCCGGCAACCACGACCTGTGGTCCCTGGAGTTCGGCTTCACGCCCCTCGTGGTCCTGAAGTCGACGATCGTCACCCGGGTCTGCGAGGCCGTCAGCGCCGCTCTGGCCGGGAAGGGTCACTGCCTCCCCTGCCTCGGCTGTCTGGTGACCGAGAAGATCATCGAGCCCGATCAGGGCGAGTGGACGATGCCCTCCGGACTGAAGATGGCCGTGCTGCACCCGCACATGGGGCGCACCAAGACCACTTCGATCCGCCCCCAGGAGATGATGGACAAGGCTGCCGACAGCCACGTCGTCATCGGCGCCAACTTCCACGTTGGCGAGCACCTGGAGGTCTGGGAAGGCGAGCTCGGACAGCGCGTCTGCGTCGAACTCGGCACGATCAAGCGTCGTTCCGACTTCGAGGACAACAAGCTGAAGACGGTCGACCATGGGTTCGCCCATATCCGCGTCGAATCCGTCGACGGCCGCATCGTGGCCTCCGAGAACACCTTCTACGGAGGCTCGCCCTCCAAGGGCCTGAAGATCAACCGCCACCGGGTCTTCGCCGACCTGCTGCGGCTGCTCAACCTCAAATAGGCTGCTGATAGCCTGCCCGCGACGTTCATCGTCGCGGGTTTTTTTGTAGGTCGCGGAATTTTGTCCGCACCAATGGATATTACAGATGATCCCGTCTTACCCTCATTGGTGCGGGCTGACACCTGTTCTTTGCCGCGACCGGAATCCTGTGGGCGGCAGACTGGAACAGCTGGACAGCAGACCTCGAATAATGACGTCTGGACCAGCCGCGGGCAACGAGACCAGCGTCCGTCGCCCACAGGG
>CAYPMU010000253.1:0-1553 GCA_964411975.1 uncultured Gammaproteobacteria bacterium
CGGATGGAAAGTCAATCCCTGTTTAGCGCCCGGCCATCGCGCCTGTTTCGCTCGCCCACGCGGGTATCGATCCTCGGCTTCGGCCTGCTGATCGGCCTGGGAACGGGCCTGCTCATCCTGCCGGCCGCCGCCGTCGGGCCTCCCCTGGGCTTTGTCGATGCGCTGTTCATGTCCACTTCGGCCGCTTGTGTCACCGGCCTTTCGGTGCTGGACATCGGGCGCCAGCTGACGATGTTCGGGCAGCTGGTGATTTTGGGCCTGATCCAGGTGGGCGGGCTGGGGATCATGACCGTTTCGACCCTGGTGCTGATGATGATGAAGGGACGGCCCACTCTTTCCGGCCAGGCCATCATCAAGGACACCTTCACCTACGGCGAGGGGAAACAGACGGCCCCGTCGGTGCTCAGGGCGATCTTTGGCGTCGCCTTCGGCATCGAGGCCGTCGGAGCACTGGTTCTCTACCTGCGGATGGTTTCCGACTTCGGCTGGCGGGACGCGCTGTATCCGGCCGTGTTCCACGCCGTCAGCGCTTTCTGCAATGCGGGTTTCTCCCTGTTTGCAGACAGCTTCACCGCCTATCGGGAGGACTGGATCGTCAACGGCGTGCTGGCGGCGCTGATCGTCATGGGCGGGATCGGGTTCGTGGTGATCGTCGACGTCAGGAACCGTTTGAAGCGCGACAGACGCAAGGCCCGGACGCTGAGCCTGCACAGCCGCCTGGCCCTGTCGGCCAGCGCATTTTTGATTCTCCTCGGCACGGCGGCGATTCTGTTCATGGAATGGAACAACACCCTTGCGGGCCTGGATGTCTCGAGCCGCTTCCTGGTGGCGCTGTTCCATTCGGTCAGCGCACGCACCGCCGGCTTCAACACCGTCGATATGGGCCACATGGCCAACGAGACGCTCTTTTTCCTTTGCATCCTTATGTTTATCGGTGCCTGCCCCGGCTCCTGCGGCGGCGGGGTGAAGACCACCACGGCGGCCGGCCTGGCGGTCCTGGGGGTGTCCCGCCTGAAAGGACTGAGGCGCCCCCACGTGTTCCGGCGGACCCTGACAGAGACCAGTGTTTCCAAGGCCGCCAGCGTCGTCATGATCAGTGCGGCGGTCATCACGCTGGCGGTAATGGCGCTGATGGTTAGCGAGTTGGGGGGCGTGGCCCACGGCGAAACGCGGGGCCGCTTTCTGGAGCTGTTTTTCGAGGCCTTCAGCGCGTTCGGCACCGTGGGCCTTTCCACCGGCATCACCGGCACTCTGACGGAAGCCGGGCGCCTGGTCATCGTGCTGCTGATGTTTGTCGGACGCCTGGGGCCGATGGTGATCGGCCTGGCGCTGAGCCGGGAGCGGACCAGCCGCTTTCAATATGCCGAGGAAAACATCATGATCGGATAAATCAATGAAAAAGCAATTTGCCGTCATCGGACTCGGTAATTTCGGATACTACCTCGGCACACGCCTGTTCCAGATGGGCCACGAGGTGCTGGGGATCGACAAGAACGCCCGGCGCGTGCAGGAAATCAGGGACTGGGTGAGCCGTGCGGTGATCGCCGACGCGA
>CAYPMU010000254.1:0-1546 GCA_964411975.1 uncultured Gammaproteobacteria bacterium
CGGGCACGAGGGCTTTGCCGGAAGCGTCGAGCACGCGGGTTGCCGGGCCGACCGTATCCCCGACCTCGGCGGCGACGCGGGCGATCCAGGGCCCCTTCACGGCCACTCCCATGCTCCTCTGGATTTCACCGGTATAAACGTTGACGAGATCGGCGTTCTGCACGACCAGATCCGCCGGATCTTCGCCCAGGGCGACCCGCATGAGGGTCTGCATGACATCAGCGGTCTTGACCGGAAAGTTACTTTGATGGATCATCAGATCTTCTCGATCTCTCCGTTTGGTGGATCATGGTTCACGGTTCAACGGTTAACGGATTTTCATTTTCTTCCAATCCTGAATCCTTCTTGCTTCTTCAACCCTAAACCGCGAACCTGATTTAACAGATGAAAATCTCCGCAGGCACCTTGCTGATCAGGCGGCCTCCGTCCGGAGTGACCTGGAAGACGCTCTCGACGCCGGCGGCGAATTCGTTTTCATAAACCATTTTCGGCTCTACGGCGAACACCATGCCGGCCTCCAACGGGGTTTCGCGGCCGCGGGCAATAATGGGGGATTCGACCAGTTCCAGGCCGATGCCGTGGCCGATGAAGCTGACCCGGTGCCCGGGCGGCCCCAGGAAGGCATCTGCGAACCCCAGCCGGTCGGCCATGGCCGCTGCCATCTCGAAGATCTCTGACAGGGTCACACCCGGTTTGGCGGCCGCGATGAGCGTGTCATGAATCTCGATGGCGGCGCGGCCCGCCCGGCAAGCCTTCTCCGGCATGGACCCGATGGCGAACATGCGGGTTTCATCCAGGTGATAGCCGTTCATCACCGAACCCAAGTCCACCATGATCGGCTCGTCGACCCGCAACCGCCGGCTTCCAGCGCCTGCCGGAAAAGCGGCCGAGGTTCCCTGGCCGCTGGCCGGCGAATCCAGCACGCCCACCAAGCCGCCGTTCTCGCCGCTCAGCACGTGCCAGGGGTAGCCCTCGGCGTTGTAGTGGCGGACGCGCAGCTTGCCGCCATGGCCGATCGTGCGCGCGTAGGTCTCGTACATTCCGGCAAACTGCATTTCGGTCAGGCCGGGAGCGATGATGGTCCGCATGTGGTCGAACGTGCGGCGGGTCATCTCCGCGGTTGCTTCCAGCTGGGCGATTTCCCAGGCGGACTTGATACTGCGGACGCGTAAGATGAGCGGCGAGCCGTCCAGACAGGCTTTCGGTTTGAAAAGGCCGCGGTAAAACCGGAAGTCGTTGACCGGAAGGACGTCGAGTTCCAGGCCCAGACGGTCCGGCATCCGGCCGCACGCATCGGCGATCAGCCCCGGAACGGCCTTGACGGAGTCGATCGGGACAATGGTTTTGAGGGGCGACTCCGCCCGCGCGCGGGCGACCGACTGCTTGACGAAGAGCAGGGGCCGACCCTCGGCCGGCAGGTAGAGAAAGCCGTTCTGGGCCGTGCCGCTGAAGTAAAACAGATCCGCCCGCTGGACGATGAACAGTCCGTCGACTCCGGCGCGGCCGAGCTCCGTCTGGATAGCGGCGGTGCGACGCTCGATTTCGG